>VHDF01000109.1 GCA_016871495.1 Verrucomicrobiota bacterium
AGCGCTGGATCCCGCATCCGGGACCGGAGGAGGAGGCGTCGCCATCACTTGCCCCGTCACCGAGGCCAGCACAGCGGCTACAACCCAGAAGAGCCCGAACGTTGTTTTGTTTTTCATGTGTTTTTTCCCGCCCTACTTGTCCGCCTTCGAAACCCAATTTCGAGGCTGCAAACGACAGGGCTTCAATACTATGAACAGCTTTCGTACGAACCTAGGATTGCGTTGCGAAAAACATCGTAATATGTTGTCTATTAACAAGATAAACTTAGTTTACAACAAGCAACGGAACGGACGTTCAGCCCATCACTGTTAAGTTTTCCGACAGAATGCCATCAGATCCGGGGTGTCTTGTAATGCAACATGTTACAGACAAACAGTTTAACTCTGAACACATGGCTGTTAAACTTGGCGACAGACCAGTTGGACTTAGCCACTCGGGCCTTTTGGGACCATGGAGCAAATCCGCCACTGCTTTTCGTGCCTCGGTAGGTGAATCTCCGGTCATGATTTTGGGCGTTCGCGAGACGATGATTTGGGACGGCGGTGGAACGCCGCCCTCCCACCCTCTCCCTCACCATGGCGAAGTTGAGGGACCCAGATTGCTTTCAGGCCAGTTTGGCCTTGATGGGAAGTTGGCGGATCTTGGTCCTTTTCAGGGCATTGAGAATGGTACCCACGTGTTCGGTCGCCACGTCGACGAAAAGATGTCGCGATCGGACGTCTACTGTGCCGACAGAGTTTGCAGGCAGTCCGGTCTCTCCCAAAATCGCGCCCACCACGTCCCGTGTTTCGACGCCCATCTCCTCACCGACGTTGATCCAGAGGCGTGATTGGTTGGAAGGGGTGCGGCGGGTGGATCGAAGAGGGGGGGTGTTTGAGCCGGGGGCTCCTTTGGACAGAGGCGGTGGAGGCGGTTTCGAGGCGGTGAATTTTTCGAGCGGTTTCTGTGGTCGCGAAGGAATGGAGGAACTGGGCGGGCGATGGTCTGGCCGGCGAGGTTTAGGTGGGACTTCGCGAAGGCCCATTTTCTTGCGCACCCAATCGGGCATCATTGGGGACCGAGCAGAACTCTGAAACCCCTTTCCCGCGCTGCTGCGAGGGATTGCGGAGGTTGACCGTTCCGGATGGGAAGCAGCAGGCGCGGGCCGTGATGACTTTTCCTCCGTCGGAGTCGGTAAAGAACGAGTTATAGGCGGAGGTGGAGGAATCTTCACGACAGGATGGTGTGCGGTCTGGGGCGGAACCTCGCGACGCGCAACTTCCTTCGGGGCAGCGGACGGCAATTCAGCAGCGGCCGCAGGATTTGGAAATGACCTCTTCACTTGAATTGGCGGCGCAGCTTGAAGTTCGCGCGGACGCCGAGGGCGAGCGTTAGACTCGGACTTGTCACGGAGATGGTCCGTCGAAGGAGAGCGCCGGGGGTTCGCTTCCGGGGAGGGATCGTCTTCACCGCCGGCCAGCAAATGAATGAGAGCGGACGCGATATCCGTGGACTCGTGACCTTCTTCCATCAGGGTTTCGATCAGGCGATCCTGTCGTTTGAATTCGCCCGAGAGCAGCACGGTTCGAACTTTTCCTGCCAAGGCCTGGTCGCGAGCGGCTTCCACTTCGTCGAGGCTGGGAATGTGCGCTCGATGCAGCCGCGTGCGGGTGAATCGCTCGATGTTGCGCACTTGGAAGATCTCCCGCCCGGCGACGAATGAAATGGCCCGTCCGCTGCGGCCCGCGCGTCCGGTTCGGCCGATGCGGTGAACGTAATCCTCCGGATCGTAGGGAAGATCGTAGTTGAAGACCACTTGCACGTCGTCCACGTCGATGCCTCGCGCGGCCACGTCGGTGGCGACCAGAAATTCCAGGCCGCCCTGGCGGAACTTTCCCATCACCCGGTCGCGCATGCCCTGGCTCATGTCCCCGTGCAATCGGTCGGCGGAATAGCCCTGGGCCTCGAGGTGATCGGCCAGTTCGTCCACCATGCGTTTCGTGTTGCAGAAAATAATCCCCAAACGGAGGTCGTGGATGTCGATGAGACGGGCCAAGAGTTCGACTTTGAATCTCCGGTCGACCTCGTAATAAACCTGCTCCACGGTGGGCACGGTCAGCGTTTTCTGCTCGATTTTGACCGACTTGGGTTCGCGGGCGTAGCGCTCGATCCAGTCGCGAATGGGGGCAGGCATCGTGGCGGAAAAGAACACCGTTTGCCTTTCCCGCGGAAGCGCTTGCAAGACTTTTTCGATATCTTCCCGGAATCCCATGTCGAGCATCACGTCCGCTTCGTCCAGGATCATCATCTTGACGTGATCCAGCCGGAGCGTGCCGCGGGCCAGATGGTCGAGCACACGGCCGGGTGTGCCGATGACGAGTTGGGCACCCCGTTTCAACCCCGCGAACTGGCGCTCATACGATTGGCCGCCATAGATGGGGAGCGCTTGGATACCGCGCTTGAAAAAGGCGAGTTGATGGACTTCCTCGGCGACTTGCACCGCGAGTTCGCGCGTCGGGCAGAGGACCAGAGCCTGGACGGCTTTGAGCTGGGGATCGGTCTTCTCGATGGCCGGAATCGCGAACGCGGCGGTCTTGCCTGAACCCGTTTGCGATTGGCCCACCGCGTCGTGTCCAGCCATGAGGATCGGGATGGCTTCGGCCTGGATGGGGGACGCTTGTTCGAAGCCGAGCCGGTCGATAGCGCGAAGGATTTCGGGGGAGAGTCCGAGTTCAGAAAAGAGTTTGGAATTCATGGGAGGCTGATTTTCAGGAGCGGGGATGGGCCGCGTCATAGGCGGCGCGGAGCCTTTCCAGGCTCACGTGGGTATAGACTTGAGTGGTGACCAAATGCGCGTGGCCGAGCAACTCTTGCACGCTGCGGAGATCGGCGCCGTTGTCCAGCAAATGGGTGGCGAAACTGTGGCGGAGTTTGTGGGGCGTGAGGGCGGGATCCAACCCGGCGGCAGCGAGATACTTTTTGAGCCGCCTCTGCACTTGGCCCGGAGCCAGAGCTTGATTCGACCCTGGTTTGGCCAGAAAAACGGGCTGTTCTGAGGTTGGGTGATACTCCCATTGTTTCCAATAGTGTCGCAAGGCTTCCAGGGCCGGGCTGCCTGTGGGAACCACGCGCTCCTTGCGTCCTTTGCCCAGCACGCGCAGGCAACTTTGCTCCCACAGAATCTGACCCCCTGTCAGTTGGCACAATTCGCTGATGCGAAGGCCGGAGGAGTAGAGCAGTTCCAGCACGGCAGCGTCGCGCACGCGCTCCAGCTTTTCACGATCGGATTCCCCGGACGAATCACCCTGGGTGGAGCGGACGGGCGCTTGGAGCAGCGATTCGACTTGAGTTTGGGGCAGGAAGCGGGGCAATCGCCTCTCCAACCGCGGAAGTGCAATTCCGCGCACGGGCGACTGGGTGGCGTGTCCTTGGGTAATCAGGAATCGGTAGAAGGCGCGCAGCGACGAGAAACGCAACTGGATGGTGGCGCGGCCCAGATTCTCGCGGCTCAACTGGCGAAGGTATGCGCGCAGATCGTCGCGCCCGAGTTCGGTCCAAGTCGGAAAGGCGCCTCGAGCGGCGTGGAACCAATCTTGGAAATGCCGGAGTCCTTGCTCGTAATTTCGGACGGTGAAGGCGGATGCGCCTCGTTCCTCACGGAGATGGCGCAAAAACTCCGCCACCCGTGGGTCGGGTGGTGGGGTGCGGGTCGGGCCATCGTTCGCCATTGCGAGATGCTGGGGCCAACCCTTCGTGAATCCAAGGACGGAACGAGATGCATTTCTGACTACACTCGATCCTTACCCGTGCATCCCGAAGCCGGTGTCCGAGTCGATGAGCTTGGGCTGACAGCCCTGACGGCGAGGAGGCGATGGGGGAAGGAAGCGGCCTGGCAATATTCGGCGGGCACACCGCAACTTGTCTCCAGTCAACAAGATGGCGAGGCCCAGCCGCCCAAACGACAGGGCGCAAGCAGCTGGGCTCGTCATCGGAATCCGAATCAGGTTCGGCGACAACCTTGAAAAATCGGGTACTCCTCGTTGATTGGAGTCCAATCGTTGCTCGTGGTGCGCGCACCACCGCAACAGCCGGCGACGAGCCGAACCGGGGCCGCGCAGACGGTCGGGAATGAAAGATAGCTATAAGCTCCCGAGCTGGCGTTCATCACGGTGAGGTAGTTCGCGCCGCTGGAAGTTCCATTGCACGTCATGATACCGTTCGTGTTCAGTCCGCACGCGATGACATAAATGCAACTGTTAGGACACACGCCACATCTTCGAATGGTCTGACATAGCACGCAAGTCCCGTTAGCTGAATAAGCATTAGACTAGATAAGATACCGAGCACTGATCTCATAGTTTCTCCTTGGTTGATGTTGACTCCACATTCGCCTGCATTGCCCATTGGCGGGCGGAGGCGAACTTATTTGGAACTGAAGCGCGACTTCATCAGTCCGGTGATTCTCTTAAGCGTGTGCCAGGCTACCACGGCAAGGACAACCGCGATGACGACCCGGAGCAAACGGACCCACTCATTCATATCGGAGAGCGTGGAGCCTGAGGTTTGGATGGGAATTCGATTTGTACCATCAAATCGAAACATCTGGCCATCCATGGTGAGTTCGAACATGACATGCGATGCCTGAAGCATGGGCGCCGGCGAAAAGGAATCCCGTGAAAGCGGCTCACCGGCCAGCACGATTTCCCGGAACTTGAAGGCAGCATACGGTTTGCGCTCTCGGTGATCCCTGTAGAGCGTGGTCGTCTCGAACGCATCCGGCCATCGAGCGGGAATGGATTGGTAATGATACGTGATTTCGCGATGCTGATTCTTCCCAAGAACATAGCGCAACGATCGGACCGCACCATCCGCGTCAAGGGTCGATTGACCGCTTATAGGCTGGCCGGTTTCAGAAGTGGCGGTAAAATTGGATCCCTGCCATTGCAGGGTTTCGGTCAAGAGTTCGAATATTCCAAGACGCAGCACCTCGGTGGCTTGACGCCAGGAGGACATGCATAAGTTCTCCTCCTTGGGCCAAATAGCTGGAAGGGTGTATTTCGACTTCGTCACACTTGGTTGATCGATCCACCACCAATCCGACTCATAACGCCCGTCGCAAGGGGAAAGGCGCGGTAGCTGGGGAGCGCTCAGGTCCTCGATCTTGGACAATCTTCGAAAAACGAAACCCTCCGGTTTGGCTTGAAATCGAGGAAAATAGAGCTCTGTTTCCTTGGGCATCACTTTGGATCCACTTTGAATGTCCTTGATCGCTTTCTCACCTGCTTTTTTGTCCTGGACCAGGAACGGTTTGAACTCGAGCGTGCGCTCGAAAATCAATCTTTCAATGGTGGGAGGATTCGTAAGAAAACTCTGGAACGTCTCAAGGGTCATGGCGCGAGATCGGAGAGGAAAGAGGACCGCTGTCCAGGCTCCCAGCCACACAAGCGCCCATGCGCACTATTTCCCGATATAAGGTTGGCGACCTCGAGATGCGTTACACAACCTCTGTCCAGAGACAACCTGATGAAGACTCAATCCGTGCATAGTGTTAGTATACATGATCTTAGGTTGACTTACATGAACCCGTACTCCTTGGAAAGTGGCCAACCCGCCTTTTCTAGCCTTGATGGATAACTGTTAAGCAAAAGTGGACCCTTCTTGTCAATAGTTAGAGTGTGACCTAAATCCGCGCGTAAGACTTCTGACGGGCTTGCGAAAGGTGATTCGTGCGGCTGAAGGATGCGCGGATTTAGAACGGCCCGCTGTCGCGGGCGTGATCGATGGAATGTCGATGATGCGAACCTGTCCAAGGCACTTCCAGGCGTCGTGGAAACATGCGTTGCTGCGTGTTACCCGTGGATTTGGGTGTGACCAAATCCACGGATCATGCATTTACCGGTTGTCGGTGATGCGCGCGGCAGTGCCGGGGCGTGGCGTTCAGGCCGCTTCAAGGCGTGTCTTCAATGGGGCCAGGAGGCCGCCAAGGGCTAAGAGCCTGTTTAGAAATTGGGCGGGGTACTGCGGCGCGAGCGGAAGCGCCGTGAACGGCGCGCCCCGACAACTTGCGGGTGCACCGATCCATGGAGAGGGGAGTCATTTGCCCACCAATCACACGAACGAAGACAGGCTTTCGGTCGGATCGATGAACATCATGATCATCGACCGTTTTAGGGGTAAAAAAACCATTGTTGCTGCGCTTGGCCAATGGACCAGCCGCGCTCCGAGACGCGAACGAATGGCCTCAGGCGCCCGGGAACAGCAGGCGGAAGGTGGTGCCGCGGCGGGGGCGAGAGCGGAGTTCGATGCGGCCGTCGTGCGCTTCCACGATCCGCACCACGATGGCCAGGCCCAATCCCGTTCCCCCCGGTTTGCCGCTGCTCAGCACCGACGAGAACACTTTTTTCCTCTGCGCCGCCGTCATCCCCACGCCGCTGTCCTTGAACTCGATCACCACCTGCCCCGCGCCGGGTTTACCCCCCTTGCGCGGCTCCACCGAGGTGCGCAACGTCAGCGCTCCTCCCTGCTCCATGGCCTCGACCGCGTTCAACATCAGATTCAAAAACGCCTGCTCGATCTGGCCAGGGTCCGCCGTGATCCGGGGATCCGCCGGACTCAGAACGTGGATCAGCCGCACGCGTTGATGCTGGAGTTTGTGCCGGACGAGCAACGACAGGTTCTCCAGCAGTTGGTTGACGGAAACGGATTCCAGCACCGGCTCGGCGTGTCTCGCAAAGGCGAGGATCTGCTCCACGATGCGGTTCAGATGATCGATTTTGTCCCGCATGATCTCGACGTCCCGCGCGCGCGGATCCCCCGCGTCGTAGGCGAGGTCAAGCGAGTGGAAGAGCATTTTGATCACCGTGAGAGGATTGCGGATCTCGTGAGCCACTTCCGCCGCCAGCAAGCCCAGGGCCGAAAGCTTCTCCTGCTGCCGCAGCCGTTCCTCCGCGTCCACGATGCGTTCGTGCAAGCGCGCCTTCTCCAGCGCGATGGCCGAGAATTCCGCGAGGGCGGAGAGGATCCTCGTTTCCTCGTTGGAAAAGCAATGAGGCCGGTCCTTGTACACGTTCAGCACGCCCAGGGCTTCGCCGCCGAACATCAAGGGAACGCTGAGCAGCGACACCAAGCCTTCTTGCCGCGCGATCTCGATGCTTTGATAACGGCTGGAGTTCTGCACGTTTTCGATTTGCAGCGGCTTTTTGCGGCGGACGACGATTCCGACCAGGGATTCCTCGACGGACAGGCGCGGCTTTTCGAGGTAAGCGCGGCCGGCTCCGGCGCAGGCCCGCAGGTCCAGCCATGCTTTGGTCGCATCGACCATGAGCAACGAGCAGAGGCGGGCGTGCATCAACCGGCACGATTCCCGCACGATGACCTGAAAGGCGTCGTCCAGGTTCAACACGGTATTGACGGTTTGCGCCACGTTGAACAGGGATTCCAGAAGGACCGCTTTGTGGCGGCTTTGCTCGTAGAGCCAGGTGTTTTGGAGCACGTGCGCGGCGTGCTTGGCCAATTCTTCCAGCCATTCCTGGTCTTCCTCGCTGAAGGCGTTGAGGCGGTCCGCGTCGACGTTCAACACCCCGCGCAAGCTGCCCGCCACCCAGAGGGGCACGGCCAGTTCGGACTGCACGTCGGCGCGCACCGGGACATAGCGGGGATCGGATTGCACATGTCCGACGCGAACCGGTTTGCCGTTCGAGGCGACCCAGCCGGTGATGCCCTCTCCGACCCGCAGGCGCAGCGTTTCGGCGCTTTTCGGCAATCCCCACGAGGCTTGGATCTCGAGCAGGCCGTTCAGCGGGTTGATGCCGATGACGGATCCGCTGCGGGCCGACACCAACCGGACGGCTTCTTGCACGACTCGTTCCAGCGCCTCCTTCGGATCCAGCGTGGAGTGCAGCAGCAGGCTGACGCGGTAGAGTTGTTCCAGCCGGTGGCAGCGGGACTCGGAGCGCGCGAGGGCGGCTTGGACCCCGGATGGATCGGAGCTTTTCATCGCACGCGGAGAAGGAGCCAAGCGCCCAAGAGGCCGAACGCAAGGTTGGGCAGCCACGCGGCCAGCCAGGGTTCCAGGTGTCCGCCGACGCCCGCGGCGAGGCTCAATTCCTTCAAGACGAAGTAGGAGAATCCGATGAACAAGCTGCTGGCCACTCCCACGTAAGCATTTCGCCGGGACGAGGGCGCGGCAAAGGGGATGGCGATGAGGGCGACGACGAGGCAGGTGAAAGGCGAGGCGTAGCGCTCGTAGAGCCGGGTTTTCAGCCAGACGGTGTCCCGGGCGGCGAGCGAGGAACCGCGGAGCGCGAGGTAATCCTCGATCTCACGGATCGAGAACTGGAGTTTCTTGGCCTCCCGGAAAGAACCACGCGCATGCACCCGAATCTCGTTGCGAATGTGTTCCGGCACTTCATCGAATTCCGCGACGACGAGCCGGTTGGTCTGCAGCATGCTGGTCAAGTTGCCTTCGGTGTCGTAGGAGAAGAGTTGCGCTTGATCGAACACCCAAGCGCCCTCGTGGTAAGCCGCCGCCGCCGCGACCAGCTTGCGGCGCCCTCCGTCTGCCGCATTCCACACCACATCAGGACGGCTGAGCTTGAGGCTGCGCTTGTTGAAGGCGTCCATCAACCAAAGCCGCCGATCGCGGTGGTTTTGGAAGGTGACCGTCCGCACCCAGTCGGCGGGATCTTCTCCGGCCGGGGATTGGGTGTGGCCGCGCAGAATGCGGTCCGCGCGTTCGACCCCGCCGGGCACCCAGGCTTCATTGAGCCAAAAGGACACCGCGCTCAGCAACAAGCCGGTCATCCAGTACGGCAGGCACAAGCGCCAGAGTCCGATGCCCGCGGCCCGCATGGCGGTCAGTTCCTGGTGTCGGCTGTGCTGGGTGACGGCGTAAAGGAGCGCGAGAAGAAAGCTGATGGGCGCGACGATTTCGACCAGGAGCTTGGGCAGCAGGGCGGCATAGTAGCGCGTGATCTCGACCGAAGTGAGGCGGCTCTTTTGGAAATCGTCCACGTCCCCGGCGAACTCGAACGAGATCCAAAAGACCAGGAATCCGGTGAAGCAGTAGAGCAGGGGAACCCAAAGTTCCCTCAAAAGATAGCGATCCAGCAACCGCATTGCCGGCCCACCCTATCGGCGGGGGTGGGGACTGGCAAGAAGCCTCCCGGCGAACCGGCGGATGCAGCAGTTCTCATTCGGGCTGGTAAGGGCAGGGTGCGCACTCCACTGCGCGCCAAAACCGGTTGTTTCCAGAGGCGGCGCGCACGGAGTGACGCGCCCTACCCAGCAAAATGAGAACTGCGGCGGCGGATGGGACGCACGGGGAGCCTCCGCGAGCTGTCCGCGCAAATGCTGTGGCCATCCGAAGCGACCAGGAGGCGCCTCAGGCCGGCAGGGACTCCGTGAGCGCTTTCAGGCACCGTTGGTTTTCCGCGGGCGTGCCCAGGGTAAGACGCAACCATTCGGGGAGTCCGTAGGAAGCCATGGGACGCGTGATGACACCGCGGCGTTGCATGGCGTGGAAGACCCGGGCTCCGTCCCCGACGTGAACGAGGATGAAATTGGCGAAGGAAGGCACGAAGTGAAGCTTGAGATGATAGAGCTCTCTCTCGAAGTAAGCCCGTCCGGCGACATTCATCTCGCGGGTGCGTTTCACATGGTCGTCGTCCGCGAGAGCGCCGAGCGCTCCCGCCTGGGCGGCGGCGTTCAAGTTGAACGGCTGCCGCACCTTTTCCAACGCGGCGATGAGGTCGGGATGGCCGAAGCCGTAGCCGACGCGAAGGCCGGCGAGTCCATAGATTTTCGAGAAGGTGCGGGAAAGCAGCAAATTCGGGTGAGTGCCCGAGCGGATAAAAGGCAGCAGATCGATCGGATCGGGAAGGAATTCAATGTAGGCTTCATCCATGACCAGCAACACATGAGGCGGCAACTCGTTCAGGAGGAGGGCCACGTCGGCGCGCTCGATCAGCGTGCCCGTGGGGTTGTTGGGATTCGCCACGAACATGAGGCGGGTGTTGGGGGTCACCGCCTTTAACATGGCGGGAACATCGTGGCCGAACTGGCGGGCGGGCACGGTGACGAGCTTGCCACCGAACATGTGAGTGACGATGGGATAGACCGCGAAGCAATACTGCGAGACAACCACCTCCTGATCCGGCTGGAGCACGATGTGGGCGGAGAGTTCGAGGATTTCGTTGGAGCCATTGCCCAGCAGAAGATTCTCGGGCTCAACGCCAAATTTGGCCGCCAACGCCTTCTTCAGACGGAACGAGCTGCCGTCGGGATAGAGGTGAAGGCTGGGAACGGCCTGACGGACCGCGTCCATCGCTTTGGGCGAGGGGCCGAGCGGATTTTCGTTGGAAGCCAGTTTGAGGATGGAGGCCGGATCGAGGCCCAGTTCGCGAGCCACCTCGTCGATGGGGCGGCCCGGCACATAGACGGGGATGCGGTCAAGTTGAGGAAGAAAGGGCAGTCGGTTCATGAGCGGAGATGCTTCAAAATGGCGCCGACGTCCACGTGGTCGGCGATCAGGTCACGGATGACGGAAATTTTTTCGGTGTCGTCCGGACGAGTTTTCACGATGAGGTCGTGCACGATGGAGGCCGCATCGTAACAGTGGGCTGCGACCGAGAGGACGGGCCAGGGAAGCTCCTGGATGAGCGCCAAGGCCTCCCGGGAGGGCTGGATGCCGTCGGTCAGAATCATCCCGGCGGGCCAGGAGGAGCCGGCTCTATGGGCATGGGCGGCGGCGAGGATATCCGTTCGATCTCCCGGGAGGATCATGAGTGTGGCCGGCTGGAGGAGGGCCGCCGCGTTGCGCGCGCTCATGGCGCCGATGACGACGGAGCCCACGAGATTATTTTGCCGGGAGGACGAGTTCAGCGGTTTGGCGTCCATCACTTCGCGGATGGATTCCATGTTCGGACGGGAAAGGATGGGCTGGTGAGGCAGCACTCCGAGTAATTCGAGGCCTTTTCGCTTGAGTCCCTTCCGCGCAAACTTGGCGATGTGATCCAGTTTGGCGGGCGTCACCTTGTTGAGAATGACGCCGATAATTTCCACACCTTCTTTTTCGAACAGGGCTTGATTGAGCGCGACTTCGTCAATGGGTTTGCCGATGCCGCCCTGGCTGATGATGATCGCTTTGGCGCGGAGCAGCTTCGCGACGCGAGCATTGGAGAGATCGAACACGGCTCCCACTCCGGCGTGCCCGGAGCCTTCGCAGAGCACGAAATCCTTCTCCCAGGCCACGCGGTCGAAGGCCTTCGAGATGCGGGCCGTGAGCTGGTCATTCTTGGAAGATTCGAGGTACTTGCGGGTAAAATCGGGTTCCACCGCGATCGGACTCATGTCGGCCAAAGGACAATTGAGCCGGTAAACCCGGTCCATGAGAACCGTGTCCTCGTCGATCTTCTGCTCGTCGATTTCAACGAAACGCTGGCCGACGGGCTTGATGTAGCCGACGCGTGGATAAGTCTTTTGCAACACGTCGAGCAGGCCAAGCGACGTGGTCGTCTTGCCGTCATTCTGCCGCGTGGCGGCGATAAAGACGCGGGGGGTGACCGAGTTCATGCGGGATCGGCCACGGATTCGGAAGAAGTGATGGCTTGCAATCCCACGATGGCGGCGACGCCCAGAACGCCGTGGGCACTCGAACCCCGGGACACGTCGGCGGCGGGGCGGTCCAACCCGAGCAGGATTTGGCCGTAGGCGTTGGCGCGGGCGAGATGGCGCGCGAGCTTGCTGGCGATGTTGCCGGAATTGAGATCTGGAAAAACCAGGACATTGGCCTGCCCGCCGACCCGGCTCTCCGGAAGTTTTCGCTCCGCGATTTCGGGGACGAGCGCGGCGTCCACCTGCAATTCGCCGTCGAATTCGGCGTCCAGACTGGTGTCCTGAGCCTTTTTTCGGGCGAGGGCGGTCGCGGCTTGTACGCGTCCGATGCTGGGATGCGTGGCGCTGCCCTTGGTGGAGTAGGAAAGGAGGGCGACGCGGGGGCGGACGCCTAGAATCTGGCGAGCCAGCCTGGCGGTCGAGACGGCGATATCGGAAAGTTGTTCGACGGTGGGTTCGGGAATGACACCGCAATCGGCGAGGAAGAGCACTCCATCCTCGCCGAGCTTGGTGTTCTCGACCTCGAGGATCATGCAACTGGAGGCGGTGGTGTGCTGGGGCGCCACTTTGATGATTTGGAAGAAGGGACGCAGCACGCTGCCGGTGGTCTCGCTGGCGCCGGAGACCACGCCATCTGCCTGGTGCATGGCCACCATCATGGCGCCGAAGTGATTGGGCTTCATCATGGCGAGGCGCGCTTCGTCCTCGCGCAAGCCCTTCATCCGCCGCAGCAATTCGAATCGTTTGGTGAAGGGGTCCAGTTCCTCGCTTGTCGCAGGATCGATGATGCGAACGCCGTCGAGGGGCACGTTGAGGCGGGCGGCGGCTTCCTTCACGCGTCCGCGGTCTCCCAACAGGATGGGCGCGCCCAGGCGCAAAGCGTGGAATTGCCGCGCGGCCTGGATGACCCGCGGCTCGGTGCCCTCGGGAAATACGATCCGCTTGGGATGGCGTTGCAGCTTTTCGATGACGTTGCCAATGAAGCGCATGGCCCCGAGCGTATCCGCCTCCGAGCAAACATCAACCGCGGAACGGTCCGTGGGGGGAGGGCTCCCGCCTCAAGGACAAAACCTCTTGAGGTGGAAAGGGGAGGCGACGCGGCCCGCGCGGCTCATTTCCTGGCTGCTGCCAGCACGCCTTCGATCTCCTTCCGCAACGCTTGGCCTGTGGATTCGCCTTCAAAGCCGACATGGACCGAGAGGACTTTGCTTTGTCCATCGATCAGCAGGGAGGTCGGCACGTTTTCCAGCCCCAGCGCTTCAGAACATTTTCCATCCTTTTCCCGAAGATTGGCAAAGGGAGTGGGGGGGCCATCTTCTTGAGGAAGGAATTCATCCATCTCGGAGTGGAAAACCAGGCATCAAGAACATCAACGGCCTAAAGCCCGGGGCGTCACAGCACCGTCAGCGGCCCGTCGAACACCGTAAGGCTCAGAACTTCGGTCCGCGCCACATGCGGACCGTGCCGGGTGCCGCGCGGCGCAAAAAAGCACGCGCCTGGACCGTAAACCGCCCCCGATTCTTCCCATTCGCCGGACAAAATGTACACCGTTTCGTTCGCCATGGGGTGCGAATGAGCCGGCACCGTGATGCCCGCGCCGAACCGGCGCAGCACGGTGACCCCCTCCGTGTCCGGATGCTTGTGCAGCACCTTGAGTGAAACACCGGGATACGGCCCCGGAATCCAGGGAACATTTTCCGCGAGTTGGGTGTGGGGAAACATGCCGAATGCGGGTTAGCCCGGAAATTTCATGCTTGTTCCGCGACCGGGAATTTCCGGGCTAAGGAAACCGCGCCCTTGTTGCACGAAACGCTTCCTTTGGGCGGAGTCCGAGGCAGAACTCTTTTCAACAGGTTGTCGAATTGTAAATGCATGAGTTTGTTGAGCAGGGGCGCGGTTTGATCTAACCCGCATTGTTAAAACTTGATGGCGAGCGTTTCCCTACCCAGTCGAGTGTATAACATGCGGGTTAGGCGCGTTTGGCCGGGCGAGGGAGCGAGGGCCGGCAAGCCACGCTATCCCGGATGATCTTCAACACCTGAGCCCGTTCCTTGCCGGCCAGCGGCAGCCGGGGAGGGCGCACCCATTCCCGGCCCAAGCCGGTCTCCTGCAAGGCGAGCTTGATGTACTGGACGAATTTGACATGCACATCCAGATGCAGGAGGGGTGTAAACCATCGGTAGAGTTTGCGGGCCCCGTCCCAATCGCCCGATCTCGT
>VHDF01000110.1 GCA_016871495.1 Verrucomicrobiota bacterium
GATGTTGCCGGTGATGCAGGTAGGGCGCGTCCGTCCCGGCGCGCCGCCGGAGCATGATGTTTTGCATCCCGTGGGCGGCGGGTTGGGACAGGCCCGCCCTACCAACAACATCGGGATACACGAATGGGAACATGCGAATGATCAATTTTCTCGCGCCTTCCATCTCAGAAGGTTATCTCCCCTTCTGTGCGGCTGCGCGTTCTTCAACTTCGGATCTTTGCCTTATGCTGGAGCTTCGTCCTCGCTCCCGGCACCAGCCTGATCCAGGGCCAGACTGAGACCCAGCCCGTTTCGTTCATGCGCGAGGTGGCGCCGATTCTCAAGGATCAGTGCGTGTCCTGCCATCGGGCGGACAAAGCCAAAGGCGGTTACCGTCTCCACACGTTCCGTGCCCTGACCACACCCGGCACCAGCGGAGAGAGGCCGATCGTTCCGTCCCATCCCAATTCCAGCCACCTCCTGGATCTACTCACACGCACGGACTCCGAGGATCGCATGCCTCAGGACGCCGATTCGCTTCCTCCCTCCTCCATCGAGCTTATTCGACGCTGGATCGAGCAGGGGGCTGTGTTTGACGGACCCGATCCCGAGTCACTTTGGACGAGTGCCTTGGGTCCCGCCCTCCACCCGCCGCCTCCCTTGCGGTATCCCTTTCCCTGGCCGGTATCCGCGGTCACTTTTGACGCGGCGGGCGAGCATCTGCTTACGTCCGGCTATCGCGAGGTGCGAGTCTGGGAAGCGGGGAATTGGAAGCTCGTCCGGCGTTGGACCAATCTGCCGGAGCGCGTTTTGGGGATCGCGTTGCATCCGCAATCGTCTTGGGCGGCAGTGGCTGGCGGGCTGCCGGGGAGGCTGGGGGAAACGCGATGGATGGACGTGTCATCCGGACAATTCGAACGGGTGTTGCACACGGGCGTGGATGTATTTCTGTCGTCCGCCTGATCTCCTTCGGGAGAACATTTGGCGGTGGGCGGGAGCGATGGCACCATTCGGCTTACTCCATGGCGCGGCTCCGAATCGACACGGGTCATCGAGCAGCACTCGGACTGGGTTCTCGCCGTGGCGTTCAGTCCCAACGGGGAGTGGGTGGCGTCCGCGAGTCGGGACCGTTCCGCCCGTGTATTTCGCGTGGCTAATGGCGAGATGATCTCCGCATTTCTTGAGCATGGAAAACCCGTGCAGGCGCTCGTGTTTGACGCCTCCGGCGAAAAGGTTTTTTCCGGAGGCAAAGACAACGCCCTGCACGTCTGGTCGGTGAAAGAGGGCAAGAAACTTGGAAGCGCGGCGGGATTCGGCGGGGAAATCCATGCTTTGGCGCGCGTGGAGGGTCGGGTTTATAGCGGGTCGGCGGATGGCAAGGTCCGATCGCATTCGGCGGAGAATTCCCCTGGGACCACCGTTGTATTAGACTGCGGTTCGCCGGTGCTGGCTCTGGCTCATGACGCGCGGGGAAGGCGCCTCGCTTGCGGAACTCAGAACGGAGAGGTTTGGGTCATCGAATTGGGAAAGCAGGGGAGTCCGGTCCGACTGCATGCGGGGAGGAATTAGCCGATTTCCCTATGGCTTCTCCAGCCGGTAGAGGAACTTCTCATTGCGGATGAGGAGGGATTTGGCGGCGACGGCGTGGGAGGCCATGGCTTGGCCGGGCAGCGTGTTTGCCGCCAGCAGAGAGAATTGTTTTCCGGCTGCGAAGACTGAAGTGACGCCGTTCCGGCCCGGAACATAGATGCGTCCGTCGGCGTGGAGGAGGGACGCGTTGTGGTCGCCTCCCAGGCGTTCCCGGTAGTGTTCCTGGCCCGTTTTAGCGTCAAGACAGGTGAGCATGCCGCCGGAATCGGACACGAAATAGAGTTCATCCCCGACGAGCACGGGTGAGGACATGGTCGGGACGCCTTTCGCGTAACGCCAGGCGATGGACGGGGGTTGCCCACCGCCGTAGCGGATGGCCAGCATTTCGGGCCGCATAAAACCGGTGCTTAGAAAAATCATTCCGTGTCCTGCCACAGGCCTGGCGGAAAGCGAGAAACCGAGCACGCCATATTCGAGTTTCCACAGTTCGCGTCCCGTAGCCGGATCGTAGGCGTAAAGCCAGTTCGGTCCGGGCGAAATCAACTGATCGGTGCCATCCACCGGGAGGAGGACGGGGGTGGCGTAGGATTTCTTAAGCTGAGGATTGGCGTGGGTGGATCCGGAGCGGTCTGTTTTCCAGGCGAGGCGGCCGGTGGTCTTATCCAAGGCGACGACGAACTGGCGGTCGCTGCCGTCCATGTGGAAGATGAGCAAGTGACGCCAGAGAATGGGCGAGCTGCCGGGTCCGTTTTCGTGCTGGATCTTGAATTCGCCGTTCCACCAGAGGGTTTTTCCTGTTTGGGTGTCCACGCAAACGGTGCCCGAGGCGCCGAAATGGGCGTAGAGCCGTCCGGCTTCGAGGACCGGCGTGCAGGAGGCGTAGCTGTTGAGTTTGTGGACCCATTGCGGTTCGCGTTCGGAGAAGAGGGAAAGATCATGCTCCACCTTGCCCGAAACTCGATTCACGCAGACGGCCCGGTATTCAACTTTCTCGAGCAGGGTGAGCGGTTGGTCGCTCGTATTGGCTTTGAGTCTTCTCTCGGTCTCTTCCGGGCTGGCCTGTGTTTCGATGGCGGTCGTCAGCCAAATCTGATCACCGGCGACGACGGGCGAGGACCAACCGCGGCCCTCGATGGGGGTTTTCCAGACCACGTTTTCCTTTTCGCTCCAGCGCAGGGGCAGACCTTTGGAGGCGGCATGGCCTTGTCCGCCGGGTCCGCGCCACTCGGTCCAATCGGTGGCCTGGAGCCGGGCCGCGGAGGACACGCCGAGGCCGATTGAAAGGAGGCAGGAGAGGAAGCGGAATGGGCGTTGAGCGATCGAACGGGCTGGGGTGTGGAACCATGAGAGTCGCATATTGGGCTTATTGAACTCATCCGCGGAGAAGAAGCAATTCCGGAGAGAGAGGCGGTGGAGGCCGATGGCGGGTGCCCGAAAGCCCGGCCCATGAAGGACCGAACCCTCTCCCGAGGCAAGGGCGCGCGGCCCGTGCATCGCGAAGTTGTCTGAAGTGTGGCGCAGACTGCCCAGCCTGCCGTATCGCCGAAGGCCTGTCGGCGTGGCGGGTGAAGAACGAGGCCCTCCCATGCTCTCCACGCGCCGGGTTCCCCTCGTCGCCCCGCTGGCTGGGCAGCCTGCGAAACAGCAGACAGGGCTGTCTGCGTGACCATGACAACGCGGTCACCGACAACCTCTGGATGCGCCGGCGCGCGGCGTTTTTGCCGCTTCAGGCTTGGCACCGCAGTCGATTCGGGCATGATCACGGTCTGGGGATTGTCTGCCCCATGATGCGGCCTGAGGTCCGCGCTCCGGGCGAAGCGTTTGCGCCACCTCACCACGGTTCTCACTCCTCGTCGGGAGCGCTGCTCGCCGAGGCTGGGCTGCGCTACTCCAGCGCTTCGAACACCAAGCTGTTCATGAGCCGGGCACGCATCGTTCGAATAAATCCGATGGCCGGGAATAAAATCGTTACGTTCCGCTCTCATGGGTAAGGCATGAATTTCAGACCAAAATTGAAAAGGCCGATGACGCTTCATTGCGGGATCCGGCGGATGGCGGCGATCGGACTCCTGGCTTTGGCTGGCTTGGGGGGGGCGGGATGTGAGTCGACGCGGGCGAGCCAGCACCGGCTGCTTTCGAAGCCGAACATGGTTTTTTCGGATTCCATGGTCTTCGCGTATGCTTCCCGGCTGGGGCCGCAGTTGGAACCGGGAGCCTCCGTCAGTGGCGGAGCTCAGAACTCGGGTTGCAGTTCTTGCCGATGAAACTCCATTTTCGAACCTCCCCGGGCACGTTGGCCGACTGGAAGGCGGCCCGCTTCACGTTGGCCTTGTTTCTGTTTTTGTCGGTCATGGCGCAGGCTGCGGCCCCGCCCGCTTTTGTTTTTACTCGATGGAAGACCGGGGAAGAAGTTCGCCTGGCCGATTTTGCGGGTAAAATCGTGGTCTTGGATTTCTTCGCTTACTGGTGCGGTCCGTGCAAGAAGGCCTCGCGTGAAATTGAGCATTCGATTGGCAAACACTACGCCGATCAGCGGGGTAATCCGCACGGGGTGCCCGTGCAACTGCTCTCGGTGACCATTGAGCAGGCCAAACCAGAGAGGACGGACGAGTTTATCAAGGAACTGGGGTTGGCTGCGGTCGTGTCTGATCGGGACGGGACGTGGATGGAGAAGTACGGGTTCGCGGGCGCTCCGGCCATTGTGGTGATCGACGGCACTCGTTCGCCGCAATTCAAGGTGGTCTATCGCTATGAGGGTTATGAAGGGACGAAAAAGATGCGTTCGGTGATCGACGCGATCAAGGCTCCTCAACCGAAGGCTTCGCGAACGTCCGAACAGGATTCCATGATGGCGACGGGGGCTCCGGTGCAGCATCGTCTGGAGTGGGCGGTTGAGGGGTTGGTGGCGGATGATGTTCGGCTGGGTTCCTCCGCGGCGAACTACATTTGGCGCCAGGGATAAACTGAGTTGAGGGCCGTGTTGTCGCATTTGGCCCATGAGATCGAGTACGAGCCGTTTACGGCATTTGATTTCCTGGGCTACGCGGCGGAGGTAAAGCAGGAGCAATGGGCCGGGCAGGGCGGCTTACGTCATGCGTGGGCGGAGCGTTGGACGGCCAGTGCCACGGCGGGGGTGTATGAGGCGTTTACCGATTATCGATCGATGTGGCTGGCCACGTATTACCGCCAGCAGTTTGAGTTTGTTCCGGGTTACGAGGAGCCGAATCCCCGGGGGAAGAACGGGCAGGCGTCGGTTCGATGGGAATATTGGCCGGCGGCGGGTTTTCTTGAAGCGCGTTTTGCTTACGCGAACGACCGCATTGCACCGGGTTGGGAGATGGATGCCTTGACCGGAGCTTTGCACCGGGGGCGTGAGCAATTGCACACCTACGCCCCGGGGCTTGCGCTGGAGCATGTCTGGACTCGGCGCGTGCGCACCCTCAACGAATTTTCTCTGGCGAACACTTCGGGCCGCGAGGTCCGGTATGGTTATCGCGGATCCGTGAACGCCGCGCTGGGAGAAAGATGGGTTCTCCGCGGGCAGGGGGGGTACACGCACGAGGAACCCCGGCTGCGGGCGTGGTACGCGGGAGCTTCGCTGGACTTTGAGTTGACTCCGAAGTGGTTGATCGGAACCCAGGCCCGCTATTACAAGGACACGGGGGAAATCGAGAACAGTTTCTTGATTTCGACGGCTGGACCCGGACTGGAGACATGGCAGGCGGGCATGAGCTTGCGTTATGTGGGCGAACGCGCCTCGTTTCAATTCACGGTCGCGCCGCTCCGGGCGGACTACGAGCCTGTGCCGGTGGGCACGCGGCCCTTCACGAATCTTTACCAGGATCGAACCTGGATTCTGGCCCAAGCATCCATGGCGGTTACCTTTTAGTTATGACGAAGTACTTTTTTCTGGCAGCGGCGGTTGGCGTGTGGGGACTGGGCGTGGCCGCTTACGGCGCGACGCTGAAGGTGGGGGACACCGCGAGCGACCTCAGTTTCGTGGCCCGGCAGGCCTTTACGACGCCGGCAGGGAAAATGGTGTCTCCGGGAGACGCGGTGCGCATCAGCGATTTCGAAGGCAGCGTCGTTTTGCTCGAATGGTTTGCGGTGTGGTGTCCCTTTTGCGTGGCTGCCGTCCCTCAGGTTGACCAACACATTGCCAAGTATTATGGCACGCGTGGCGGCAACCCGCAGGGAGTCCCCGCGGTCCACGTCGCCGTCAACCAGGAGGCGCGTTCGTTTTACCAGACTTCGACGGATGCCTTTGTGGCGCGGCACGGTTTTTCCATGGCGGTGAACGACTACGATGGTTCCAGCGTCAATCGCCGGCGATTCAAGTTCCAAAACAGCGGCCAGCCTATTTTTGTGGTGATCAGTGCCTTGACGAATTCCTCCACGCACAAACCATACGAGATTCTGGTCAATCATTTGGGGTATGGGGACACTGATTTCGTGCAGGAATTGTCGGGTTTTCGCGCCCGCATCGATCAGGTGAAGCCGGCCGCCGCCGCGGTTCAACCGGCGGTCTTGAGCGGGCCGTTGAGGCGTCCCGACGGTACGTTCGAGTTCAAGATCGAAGCCACCGCTGGACGAGCCTATCGGGTGGAAACTTCGACGGATCTCATGCAGTGGCAGTCGCTTGCCGTCGTGCAGGGCTCGGGCTCGGCTCAACTTTTCCACGACCCCAGTTCGAGCGTGGAACGAAGGTATTACCGGGTCACCGCGGAACCTTGAGCCCGGCCGAGGCGATGGCTTCGTGTCACGGTTGACGGGTCACACCGTCGGATAAACCCAGGGGGAGCGGTAGGGGCGGCTGAGGTAACGATTCGCTTCGGGATCGTTGAGGATGGATTCGGTGGAGGCGTCCCAGTCGATGCTGCGGCCGATTCGCCAGGAGACCATCCCCAGCAGCGGCAGGACGGACGAACGATGGGCGTGTTCGATGCCCGCAATGGGGCTGCGTTTCTTGTCGATCGCCTCGATGAAATCGGACCATAAAAGGGCGATATTATGGCCGTCCGGCTCCTGCAACTGTGAGTCTTGGTGTTCCTGTTTGCCGTGTTTTTGGGCGGGATAGAAGGTCCACCCGTCGCGCCAGCCGACATGAAGAATACCTTGGGTGCCGTAGTAATAGGCGCCGATGCGATGTTTTTCGGTCGCGTTGTCGGCGAAGCGGCGATGTTCCCACACGCAGGTGAACTTCTCGAATTCGAACGTGGCCACCTGGTGGTCTGGCGCGTCGGAGGTCTGCTGCTGATCATTGAGGACCGCCGGTCCTCCCGCGGGGCGTCCACCCGTGCAAAAAACGCGGCGGGGGTATTGCCCGCCATTCCACCACATGACCTGATCGAGCCAATGCACGCCCCAGTCGCCAAAAGTTCCGTTGGCGTAGTCCAGAAAATTGCGCCAGCCCCCCGGATGCAGCTTTTTGTTGAACGGGCGGACCGGTGCCGGGCCGCACCAAAGATTCCAGTCCATGGATTTGGGCGGCTCTTCGTTGGGGCTGGGGTTTTCCCGACCGCCCCCGCCGTGGGCGAAGAGCCTGACCATGCCGATGTCCCCGACGGCGCCGGATTTGAGGAAGTTCATGGCGCTGACGTGGTGGGGTCCGATGCGGCGGTGCAATCCCACTTGAACCTGTCGTCCGGCCTGGCGGGCCGCAGCGAGCATGGCCCGGCTTTCGTTGATGGTGTGGCCGGTGGGTTTCTCGACGAAGACATGAGCGCCGGCTTTCAGGGCGTCGATCGTGTTGAGCGCGTGCCAGTGATCGGGCGTGGCGATGATGACGATATCCGGGCGCTCCTTTTCGAGCAATTGCCGGTAGTCCTGGTACGGTTTGGGGGTGTCGCCGCAAAGATCGTTGACTTGTTCAGCGGCGACCTCGAGGACCTTGGTGTCGGCGTCGGCGAGGGCAACCACTTTGCAGCGTCCGGACTTGATGGCTTCCTTGAGAATGTTTTTTCCCCACCAACCGGAGCCGACGAGCGCGGTTTTGAATTTGGCGGAGGGTTCGGAGGCACGGATCCAGGGAGCGGTGCCCAGCGCGAGGGTGGAAGCGGCGAGGAAGGTCCTTCGTTTCAGCATGCTATTTCGCGAGGTTGACCGCCACCAGATCTCCGTTGCCGCTGCGGCAATAAACCTTGCCGTGGGAGAGCACGGGCGCGGTCCAGCATTTGCCGCCGAGAACCTGGGCGCGGGCGGTGGGTCTGAATCCGTCCGGGGAGGCGGGTGCAACCAGCAGTTCCCCCATGCTGCTGACCCCGATGATGAAACCATGGGCGATGATTAATCCACCCGTGCCGAAGTTTTTGGACGCCCATTTTTCCGCGCCCGTTTTGAAATCGAGGCATTTGAGCGAGCCTTTGTCGCCGGTGTCTCCGTCCGGACCATAGAGATGGCCCTGATAAAGGACGGCGGCGTTCAACTGGGTGCGCAAGGCTTTGGATTTCCAGACCGTCGCGGGTTCGCCGCCTTGGAGCCGGATCAGGGCGGAGCCTTTGCCGTAACCGCTGGAAATGAAGACCGAGTCTCCGTCGATGATGGGGTCGGCGGCGTTGACGCCATATTCCGTGGTCCATTTGTAGCGCCAGATTTCTTTTCCGGACTTGAGATCGACGCCCACATAAGACTCGCCATTGGAGAGAATCCCGTGCCAGTCGCCACCGTAGCGATAGGGCAAGGGAGTGGAATAACCCGCGTCCTCATTGGACGATTTCCAGACCACGCGTCCGGAATTCTTGTCGAGCGCGAGGCCGGCCTCGCCGACATTGAGGATGAGCAGGTCTTGGTGGATCAAGGGGGCGCCGGTATAGCCCCAGGTGGGAATTTTGAAGCCGGTTTCTTTCTGGATTTGTTTCTGCCAAAGGATCGTGTTGGCCGAGGCGTCGAAACAGAAGAGTTCTCCCCATCGGCTCAGCCAATACAATCGGTTTCCGTCGAAGGTGGGGGTTCCAGTGGTGCCGCCCTCGTAGTATTTGTCGCCGAGTTGGGCGGGGTAACTTCGTTTCCAAAGTTCCTTGCCGGTGGCCGCGTCGAAGCAGAACACGGTGTCCTGATTGTTCGCGTGGCCGGCGGTCGCAAGTTTGCCGCCCGCGACGACCATGGAAGAGTAGCCGAGACCGACCTTGGCTTTCCAAGCGATGGCGGGGCCTTGATCGGGCCAGGAGGAGGACCAGTTTTTTTCCTCGCTGATCCCATTACGATGGGGACCCCGGAATTGAGGCCAATCGAGGGCGAACAGGGGAGCTGTTGTGGACAGGAGCGTTGCGGCGGCAAGAAGCGTGGAGACCGAAGTCCATTGGATCATAGCACGGAAAGGAAGCATGGCGAGAAGCGAGGTTGGAGGAATTGGAGGTTAATCTTCCGCGTCCTCGCCACTGCCGGGGTCGTAGGTTTCCCACTTCGGATAGACGCTGGCAGGAATCTCACCTCGTCGGATGAGTTCTTGCAGATCGCGAATGATCGTTCGGCGGGCAACTTTGAATTGGCGGGCGAGAGCGGAAATGTTCGGACGGTCGTCTTTGGACGCCACCAGGTCGCGGATTTTCGTTTGGCGGCTCAACCGGTCGGTGGACCTGCTGAGGAGATCTTCGATATCCACGCGCCGGGATCGTTCGAGTGATTCGAATTGTTTGACCACCTCGGTTTCGCCGCATTCCTGGAGGGCGGTTTCCACGGTGCGCTTGAGATCATGGAGATCGAGAGGTTTGGTCAGGCAGTAGTGGGCGCGGCGCGGGCCTTGCAAGGCCTCCATTTGCTCGTGGGCTTCGAGAGCGCCCGAGACGATGACAATCGGGACGTGGGGAAGGAGTTCTTTCAGTTCTGCGAGGTAATCCAGCCCGAGCTCGCCCTCGTCCAGAATATGATCGAGGATGATCAGGTTCGGCACTTGCTTGGCTGCGAGGGCCAGAGCGCCGCGGGCTGTGGTGGCGCGAGCGACCTCGAACGACGATAGAGCCTCCTCATAAAGCTCGTACTGCAGGTCGTCGTCCTCGACAATCAAAAGGCGGGGTTTTTTGACAGGAGGATTCATGATCGATTCGCGGTCCTGGAGGCAAACTCATGCGGAGCGAGGGACCCGTGGGATGGTCGGACGCCGAGCCGGCGGGGGAGCAAAAGGATGACCTGAGTTGGCGGCTCGAACCTATGGGGCGCCGGTTTCATGAGGTGAGCTCAGATTAACCTCGGAAAGGGGCGCGACGCAAGCGCGGGAGCACGTTTACCAGCGATTCCCATTTTGGGGAGCGCGGCTATTTCGGAGGCCCGTTGCCGCATGCGGACAGGTCAGAAGACTCCAGACTTTTTAACGTGCGGCGGCGGATCGAAGGACGACCCAGGCGCGTCCGGAGCGAAATGAGAACTACTGAATGTTTACGGGTCAGGCGGGAGCTTTGACAGGCCATCCGGCGGCGGTCATGGCTTTGTAGCCGCCGGCGATGGAAAAGACGTTCCGGTAACCCATGCGCTGCGCCGCGTCACAAGTCAACGCGGAGCGAAACCCGCCGCCGCAATACATGAGGACTTCAATCGCCGGGTCCGGGACGGTTTTCTCAAGGTCGCGTTCAAGGATGCCCTTGCCCAAATGCAGTGCCTCCACAGCATGGCCTTGGGTCCATTCGTGATCTTCCCTCACATCGAGGAGGATTGGTTTGGGGAGACGAGCCAGGCGCTGCCGGGCTTCCTCGACAGAGATTTCGCGGACGCGCGATTTGGCGTCATCGACCAGTTTGAGAAAACCGGGTGAATGCGTCATGCCCGGAGTCTGGACTTTCGAACCCAATCGAACAAGCGCGAGATTGTGCACTGATCGAAGGGTGGTGCCTTGGCACGATGCCGGTGGAGCGCGGCTGTGTCCGAAGGATCAGCCGCAGCAATGTTGCTTGGCATGGGCTCGACGATTGTTCCTCCCGCGTCGAAGCCGCGACCCGCTGCGGCTGGCTTTCAGCACCGCCGCGCTCCGAACGCTTCCCGCTTGCGAGAAGGACGAAGCCCACGATTTAGAGCATGACCGCAGCGTTCATCCGCTTTGGCCATCGCGGGGACGGCGGGGTGAGGCTGGGCGACTCGGGCTACAGCCAAGATTGCCGATCCATTCGGGTTGCACGCATCGTTGCCTTGTAACCACGGTTGCTTTTTCTCCGTCTTGCTGGATTGAACGGTGGCGCCTCGGTCTCATGTGGGATCAGGGCGGCGCCGGATGAAAACTGCATTTTTATGAAAATCACTCGAATGATGGTGTTGTTGGCCTTGGCGGCGTCGATGTCGCTGGGGGGATGGGCTCAGGAAGCTGAAAAGCCGAAACAGGACGGTCCGGCCGCCGAGCGTGGTGAACGTTCGCGTCGGGGTGAGGGACGTGGACAGGGGCAGCGTGGGGATCGTTTGGCGCAACTGTCTGAGGCCCTGAAATTGACCGATGAACAGAAGGGGAAACTGAAGCCGGTTTTGGAAGCTCAGCAGGCCAAGTCGAGGGAGTTGCGTCAAGACAGCGCGCTGACTGCCGAAGAGCGCCGGAACAAAAGTCGGGCGGTGCGGCAAGAATTCACGGCCAAGATCAAAGAAATACTCACCAAGGAACAACAGGAAAAATTCGACAAGCTGCAGGAACAGGGACCGGGACGTCGCCAGCGTCAAGGCGGTGACGGTCAAGGGGGCGGAGAACGTCCGCAACGGCGGCGGCAGCAGCAGGCGCAATAGCGGTCGGGGGGATTCGTGGCGCCGCGCCAGCGATGGGCCTTGCGAGCAGTCCAAGATCGCGCCGGATTCGCCGAGTTGCGAGCAGGTGGTGATGTCGGTTTCGCCCCGTCACGCCGTGCTCCTCGGACCCAGATTTCGACGGGATTCGATTTCGCAAGCCGATCGGGGCCGGACCGGTTGGTGGAAGCGCGGCGGCATGGACTCAATACAGCGCGATCGCCCGGCCATAGCCCCCGCGCGCGCCCGCGATCTTGATGGGTGCGAAAATGAAGTAGGCACCCTTTTCGGGAATGGACTTGAGATTCGTGAGGAATTCGACGGGCAGGACACCCCGGCTGGCTGCCAGCCAGTACAACATCAGCGCTTTCTTCGGATTCGCTCCGCCCAAGTTGGGAGCGTCCGTGCCGACACAGCGAACGCCTTTGCGTGCCAGATACTCGATGGCCTCCAGAGTGGGTGAAGGCCAGCCCTCGGCGGTGCCAGAGAGCGGCGCGGCCATGAGGCGGTCCACTTGAGGCAGTTCCGGCAACGTCGCAAAATGGCGGTCCGTGTATCCGGATCGGAACAGGACGACGTCTCCGGGGCGGATGGGTCCATGGCGCGATTCATCCGCCGCCAGATGCTCAACGGTGATGGCGGGAGAGGCCGGCCAATCCTTTGGTTGAGTCGTACCGGTCAAGGAAGAGACATCGATGACACGGGCTTCACCCATCATGGATTCGAGCGGAAGTTTTTCGACGGTGAGGTCGCTGAAGCGCCGGGGACCGTGCAGTCGTTCATATTCCGCGAGGGTATTCCGGACCTCGGCGGAATACTGCGAATTTTTGAAGCCCTGGGGGGGCAGGGAGAAACTGGGTGGCACGACGTGCGTTCCGACTTGGGCATCCATTAAATGAGTGCGGGCGAAGTAGGGTCCGCGCAGTTTGCTGAAGGGATTCAGAGTTTTCGCGATGTAGCGGGGCGCTTCCTCCCCGGGCCCATGTCCGGGCCAGGTCACAGGCAGATCTTCGTCGAGGGTGACCGAGAGATCCGCGACCCGCTTTTCGCGGGCGCTCTTGATCAGCCGGGCCGCCAGCCGGGGTTCGGTAATGGCGAGGGCGCGGCATTCTCCCCCGGATCCACCGGCGTGCTTGGCGGGCAGAAAGGCGTGGAAAGCACCGGTGGAAGGAAGCGGGCCCAGGCCCGTGAGGCATTCGGTCCAGATCATGCCGAGTTTGCCGCCGGCTTGGTGAGTGGCCACGGCGAGATCGGGCAGGGGACCCATGCTGGCGCCGTCAAGTCCCAGCATTTTCACCCCGCGCGAACCCAGGTAGGTCATGGTATCCGCGACGGGCGCGGGCCAGCCCGGGGTTTGCTTGCGCAGAGCGGTTTGCACGAAACGTTCGCCCCCGGGAAAAGCCTGATAATAGCGATCCGAGTATCCGCTGCGGAAGAGTACAGCGTCGCCGAAGCCGAGCGGACGATGCTTTTGTTCCCAGGCCTGGACGAGGGAAGGGGTGATGAGGAAGCTGCCGCCATTGGTCGCCTGGTCGCGTTGGGGGGTGACATCGATCACGCAGGCTTCGCCGCAGAATTGCCAGGCGGGAACTTTTTCGGAGGTGACGAGTCCCATCGGGCCGGCGCCGGGCAACCCGGAATCGGGTGGAGGCACAAAATGAGCCGGGGCGTCCCACTGGGTGCCCGTGTGTTCATCGATGGCGATGAGGTCGCGGTGATAGGCGCCCGGCCCAAACGTCATGACCGGAGTGACCGAATGTGGCATCATCCCGACCGGCCACACGCAGGGCAGTTTGGGGCTGACCAGAAGGGAGAGGTCATGCACCCGGGAAGGTGCGGATGAAACCCCTGGTGTGAGGGTGCCTAACAGCAGGGGAAGAAGAGCTCGGGCGAGAGCCGAGCGAAGTCGCCAGGAGTGGGGAATACGGGCGGACGGAGGAAAACACTGCCTATTGGAAAAGGGAGTTTGCATGAGTGGGAGGGTGGAGCGTTCGGGTGGCGTCCAAGTCAACACTTGGCGGCGAAGGCTCGTCAAGCCGTGCGTCCGCCCGTGTATCCCGATGTTGTTGGTAGGGCGGGCCTGTCCCAGCCCGCCGCCCACGGGATGCAAAACATCATGCTCCGGCGGCGCGCCGGGACGGACGCGCCCTACCTGCATCACCGG
>VHDF01000111.1 GCA_016871495.1 Verrucomicrobiota bacterium
GCCGGTGAGCCGCCAGGGCCAAAGTTACCAAGGCGATCCCCACCATGAAGGCAACGGCAAATCGAGCCGCCAAGTTCGGCAGGAGAAAGAAACCACCGGACTGCTGCGACACGTCCTGATCCTCCGGCACCGGAGCTGAATTGGAACGCAGGTAGTGCCACAGCAACAAGGCGGGGATTAAATACAAGGGACAGAGACGAAGGAAAATGAGCGGTGCGCTTCGAGAGCCGCCCAACTCGATTGCACCTTGCTCCCTGCGAATCGTTTCAGAGAGAAACCACGCATCCTTCACAGTGAAGACAAGCAGGCACCCGAGCGAAGCCCAAAGCAACAGGCGCACTCCCGTCCGCACCGCGCGAGAACGCTGGTCGAATGCCCCGCCGCACAAGCGCACGATCCAGAACGCAATCACGAGAATCCACGCGGTAGTCGTCATGGGCTCAAGCCACCATTCCGCGCCCGAAGACCGCAGACCGAACGCGCTCGTGAGGATCGCGAGTTAAAGAACGGGATTGATCAACCCGAACACGACATCCACCACCATCCGTCCAGACCGACGCAGCCAGACCGTTCTGGGCCAGGGCGCGCGCCCGAACGCATTGCCCATGACCGCCCAGGCCACCCCGAACAGCACCACCACATTTCCGAACAGGGCTGTCGGTATCGCCAGTACGGCAAAGCCGTAGATCATATACGCCCAGGCCAGCCGGCACCGCTGATTTCCGGTTGGAGCAACGCGAAGCCTGCGAGGGCGATCACTCCGACGACTGGCAGGAGGTTCTTGATCATGGCGAAGGGGTGCGGTTCATACCGGCCAGGTGGGAAGAGGGCGACCCGCAGGCAACTGACGGCGAAACTCCACCTCGAGCCCGAGCCTTGCAATGGCGCCAATTCCGCAAGCATCGCCTCACCCCACTCCCGGCGGTCCTCGGGCATTCGGGCGACCATGGCGGCCAACAGGCGGAAGGGAATGTCTTTGCGGTGTGACATTCAGGTTCCTTCGGGTTGAGGCCGCAGCCCGGCGCGCTTCGTTCGATGGGTTCGGTGCTCGCGCGCCAGCTCAGCAGCCACCTTGCACCCCTCTCCCGTGAGTCGATACATGTGGCGGGGCGGTCGACCGGGTGGCGCGTCGGTTTTCCATGCTGTCTCCAGAAGCCCTCGATCGGCGAGTCGGATCAAGATCGGATACAGTGTGCCCGGCTTGAGGTCGAGTTCCTGGCAGAGGTCATAGCCATGACGCCATCCATCGGCGTCTTGAGCCAGGGCGAGCAAGACAGCAGCGGTCTGAGGCGAGTGCGGCCGGCGACGTTGCATGATCTTAACTCTATATATTTAGAGATAATCGTCAATCTTGAAATTGACGACAGGCGGCCGCACCGTGCATCCCGAAGTCTTTTGTCGTTTGGCGCAGGCTGCCCAGCCTGCGGGGCGACGAAGGAAACCACGCGCGTGGAGAGCATTGGCGCTCTTCGATGTTCCGTTCGGCCGGGAACAATCCGGTGATGCGGTCGAGTGGAAATCTCTTCCTCGCGGCGGCAACCCTTGTGTTTATCCTGCCGGCGGATTCTGCCCTTTCAGGCCAAGGAAGCGCGCCAGTCTCTGGGCGCAGCACGAAGATGGAGAGGACACACAGATGGGTGTGCCCTCCTGGTCATTGCCCGTGAAAGTCTGGCTGATCTATGTCTGGCTGTCATTCCAGGTAGAAAAGTTCGTTCGCGTTCAGCAGCGCGCGGCAAAATGACGCGGTTCCGTGCTGGGCGATGAGCCTGGTTGCCGCATCCCATTCGGTTGGGGTGGGCGGGCGCTGGAAGGCCAGGCGATACGCGGATCCAATGGGATCCTTTCCATCGAGACGGGCGGCGAAGGCTTTGGCGTTGTCGAGGGTGAAGCTGTGGTTGAGCAACGTCAGGGCTTGCAATGGCGTCGTAGTGTTCGCGCGCTTCGGCGCGGCGAAGGCGTTGTCGGGGAGGTCGAAGTCGCTGAGAACATCGACGACGCTGGCGCGGACATTCTGGTGATAGACGGCGCGGCGGTAAGTCTCGGGGCCTTGCGTATCGAGGGGGAAGTAGGTGCTGACGTTGTTCTCGGTGTGCTTGTAGAGCCGGAAGCCGGGGCCGCCCATCGGCTCAAGCTGCAATTTGCCTGCGACAGTCAGCATGGTGTCGCGGATTTCCTCCGCACTCAGCCGGCGTGGCGGGAGACGCCAATGAAGCCGGGCGTCCTTGTCCTCGCGCGCCGCATCAGGGCGAAAGGCGCTCGATTGAAGATAGGTCTGCGAGAGGAGAATCTCACGATGAAGCGCCTTGAGCCTCCAACCCTTCGCGATCAACCGGGACGCGAGGTAGTCGAGAAGCTCGGGATGCGTTGGCCGACCGCCGAGGAATCCGAAGTCGCTGGGCGTGTCCACGATGCCGATGCCGAAGTGGTAATGCCACACGCGGTTGACCAGCACGCGCGCGGTGAGCGGGTTGTCGTCGCTGGTGATCCACCGCGCCAGCGCCAGGCGCCGCTCGCCTTCGGCGGCGTCGGATTTCAGTTCGTAAGGCTGGGTGACCTGATCCAGCACGCTGAGGCTCGCGGGCGCGACAGGTTCGCCGGGCTTCATGGGATCGCCGCCCTGGTGGACAAAGGTGGCCTCCTTCGGCTGCGCATAGTTTCCGGCCCAGATTTGCCGGAGTTTGGGCACGCGATTGAGCTTCGTGCGCGTCGAGGCCATTTGCTGGTCCAGCGCGGCGAACTTCTGCTCGTCCTCCGGAGTGGTCACGGTGGCGCGACTCCTGGCGATGCCGTGCGCGGGCGTCCACGGTTCACGGCCTTCATCGGTGGCGACGGTCGTCCACGATTGGCCGTCGAGGGAGACCTGCACCTTGTATTCACACGGGGTCGCACCGCGGACTCTGCTTTCGTCAATTTCCCGTCCGCCGCGGGCGTTGATGAACGTGATGCGATGGATCCACTCCGGCCGCGCGAAGGTGAGCGTGAGCTCAGACGGTGCGCCGATGAACCATGCTTCGCCCAGCATTCCGTCGATGCAGTATTGCGGGCCGTAAGCTTCGGGAAAGTCCTCGGCCGTGGCGGACTTCGCGCCCTCCGCCTTGGTGCCGTTGCTGGCGAGGGCGACGTTGCGGCTTGGTTCGCTGGCGCTCCAGACCTGAAACTCAGTGAGCTTGCCGCCGGCACCGCCACGTTTCCCCCGTCGCGTGGTGCCGGGTTGATAGTCGCTGGTCAGATTCTCGATGACGAACTTGAGATGGCGCGCCTCGACGGGCGCGAAGGTCTCACTGGTGCCGTGCACGTCGATTTTCGGTCGCGTGGGCTTGAAATTGTCGAAGACGGCCTTGGCACGGGCTTCAATGGCATCATCAAGTGCCTTGCGCTCTCTCTCCAGTTTCTCCAACTCCTCTTCGAGCGGTTGGGTTGCCAATGCGAAGGCCTCGCGCTCCTCCTTCGCGGCGATGACGCGCCGGCCGTGCGTGATGCCTTCAAACGCCGAGCGCAGCCGGTAATAGTCCTCCGTGGGAATGGGATCGAACTTGTGGTTGTGGCAGCGGGCGCAATTGATCGTGAGCCCGAGGAACGCGCCGCCCGTGGCGGTGATCATGTCGTCGAGCGTGGCGGCGCGAATGTTGGCCTGCGCGACCTTGTCCTGATTGCCAACGTCGTCGTAGGGGCCAGCCACGAGGAACGCGCTGCCGACTTCGACCGCCGGATTGTCCTTGCCGATCACGTCGCCCGCGAGGTGTTCGGTGATGAATTGATTGAAGGGTTTGTCCTCGTTGATCGAGCGGATGACGTAATCGCGCCAGGGCCAGAGGTCGTCGATGATGAAATTGCGCTCGAAACCATTGCTCTCGCCGAAACGCGTGATATCGAGCCAATGCCGTCCCCAGCGCTCGCCGTAGCGCGGCGAGGCGAGAAGACGCTCCACCAGCCCCGCGATGGCTTGACGCGGACTGGCCTTGTACGCTCGAGCAAACGCTTCGACCTCTTCCGGCGTCGGCGGCAGGCCGGTCACGTCGTAACTCATGCGCCGGATCAGCGCGCGCGGATCAGCGGGCGGGTTGAGCGTGAGATTCTTCTCCGCGAGCTTCGCCTGGATAAAGCCGTCGATGCTGTCGTGCTTGAACCGCTTTGGCAGCGGTTGCAATGACCACCACGACTTGTCGCCCCGCCGGGCCTCCAGCTTCGCGCCGTCGCGCGGATCGGGCGCGCCCATTTTCACCCACGTGACCAGATCGGCGATGACAGCCTCCGGCAGCATCGGTTTCTTCGGCGGCATCTCGAGGTCGGGTTCGACATGCCGAATCACGCGGATGAGGAGGCTTTCGTCGGGCTTGCCCGGAACGATTGTGGCTTTGCCGGAGTCGCCGCCCTTCTGCCAGCCCGCCTTCGAGTCGAGGAAAAGGTTGCCCTTGAGCTTCTTCGCCTCCGCGCTGTGGCAGGAATAACAATGCTCGATGAGCACGGGACGAATCTTCTGTTCGAAGAAGGCGATGCTGGTTGGTTCGGCGGTGTGGACTGCAGCCAGCGGCCCGAGCAGCAGGGCGGTGAGGAGGGTGAGAACGAGCTTCATGACTGGCAGATGATGGTGTTGTCGCGATGCGGCGATGTTGCCAGCGCATCAAGCACGCGGCCCACCTGGGCATCGAGATACGAGATGGACGCAAGATACGCCTGCACCGCTTCCTTCCAACGACCCGACTTGATCACCTCCGCGTGGTCGCCGGAGGGCTTCGCCATTTTCAGGCCGGCGGCGGGGATATCCGCGAGGTCGTCGGCTTGGGTGGGCGGCAGTTTGATGTCGGCGAGCGGGTGCAAATCGAAATACTTCTGCGGGACATTCCACGGCATGTGCGGCTTGTGGAAACCGAGCGTGAGGAAGAATGGCTTGTCGCGTTTTTTTCCGAGTTCGGCGATGCCGTAATTGGCAATGTGCGTGTCGGGCACCGCGTCGTCGCCGCCCTCGATGATGCTGAAACGAATGCCGCCGATGCTGCGGTCCTTGACCTTCGCGTCACCGTGATCTCCGCCGCGTTCCCGGCCGCCGGTAGCCGTCCATTGCTCCGGGAAACCCAGCCCGCCGTGCCAGAGCTTGCCCATCCCGAGCGTTTCGTAGCCCGCATTCTTGAACTGCATGACGAGCGAGTCGCCCGCCTTGATGACGGCCTCAAAGGGCTGGCCGTTGTCGTAAATGCCCGTGGTGGACGGCCGCATGCCGCTGAGGAGGGCGGCCCGCGACGGATTGCAGACCGGCGCGGCGCAGTGCGCATTGGCAAACGACACGCCCATCTTGGCGAGGCGGTCGAGGTTTGGCGTCTTCGTCTGCTTGTTTCGCCCGAGATGGCCGACCCAGTGATTGAGGTCATCCGCGGCAATGAAGAGGATGTTTGGCCTGGCTTGGGCGGATGCGGGCGCACTGGCGCCATCCGCGGCAGAAAGATTTCCGGTCAGGAGCGAAAGCGCGGCGGCAAGGCCAAGAGCCAAAAATGCCGCGCCGCGTGCGAGAAGCTTTCGATGGTTCATCATTGGCTTCAAAGTGATTTCAGAAAAGCGACGAGATCCGGCGCCATCGAGACGATCACCTTGTTGTCGATCACGGCGACGCCCATCGGCGAGCGCAGAAACGGCTCCTGCACGAAGGTCCACGACTTGTCCGCTTTCCCATCGCCGTCCGTGTCCTGCAACACGACGATGCGATCGCCCTCGGGCTGGCGCTCGTAGTGCCTGCGATAGTTGACGCCTTCCGCCACCCAGAGGCGCCCGAACTGATCCGTGTCGATGTTCGTTGGGTTCTTGATCGCTGGCGAAGAGGCCCAAACCGTGACTTCCAGATTGGGATCTTCGGTGGCAAACAGCGAAGCCGGGACAATCGTTTCCCGCGGCGTCGCTGCTGCGCTCGGAAGAGTTGCATTCGCCACCGCCGTGGCGATCACGAGGAGATGAGTGGGTCTGAGATTCATGGTTATGCTGTGTGCTTGTCAGCGGTCGAATTGATTGACCCGCCTTTGGTCGAGATGGCTGACCCACCCTGGCCGACATGTTTCCTTTAAATCACTCCCTTATCACGTTGTTGCGGAATGATTTAAAGAAAACATGTCTCTTTTTGCGAGAATGAGCGACGGGTCAATCATTTCGACCCCGGACGGGTCAATTTGATTCGACCGCTGGTAGTGCTTGATCCTGACGGTTTCGCATTCGTTGTTCAAGGAATGCGGTGCCTTGTGCCCGCAGTAACACCTTGCACCTTGAGGTGATTCGAGGGACCTCGCCGTCCTCACACTTTCAAAGCGGCGACGTGGGCTTGGCGTCAGGCGCTCCAGCGAGTTGAACTCAGGCGGAAATCTCGCCCCGCCACTATGCGTGCAGCAGGGCGGCGCAACACGTTGGGAGAATGGTGGTGAGGAAGGTGAGTCTCATCAGCCGAGGATTGAGGGGGAACAAGATCAGCGCGTGAGAAGGTCGGAAATCTCGGCGTCCCAGGTCAGGCTCGCTGCTTTTTCCAGATCACCGTCGTTGGTGATTCGGTAGGCGGTGAGGGTCGCGCCGTTGTAGGCGGAAACGAGGAGATGTTTTGCGTCTGGAGACAGCGCCAGTCCCCACGGAATTTTGTCGGCCGGTGTCAGCCCGAGCAACTCGGCCTGGCCGTCGGCTTTCACCCGGTAGCGGGCGATGCGGTCAAAGTCCTGCCTATGTCCGCGCAATCCGGCGAAGACGAACTTGCCGTCCGGTGTGATCTCCAGGTCGGAAGCACTGAGCCCCTCCTTCGACATGCCTTCCGGCAGGATCGCGATGTCCTGCTTCAGAACAAGCTGACCGTCTGGACGCCGCTCGTAGGTGGAGAGGCCGATGCCTTGCTCGTTCGAGAAATAGACCATCGGCAACGTGGGGTGATAGACGAGGTGGCGCGGCCCGGTGCCTGCCGGTGGATTCGCATTGGCCGGAGAGAGCGGCGTGACCGCACCCGAGGTCGCATCGAATCGGTATTGGAGGAGCGCCAGGTTGCCCTTCACGTAGGGGATGTAGAGAAATTGGTTGTCCGGCGAAATCAGCACGCAGTGGGCTTCCTTCTTTCCTTCATCGACCGTCGCCACGGCTTTTCCCGGCAGTCCGTCTTCACCTAGGCGATAGACATTGAGCCGTCCGTTTCCATAGCTGACGCCGAAGAGAAACGCACCGGTGCGATCGAGACTGAGGTAGGCGGCATCGTCATTGAGGTCCACGCGCTGATGGCTGGAGTAGGTGCCGTTTTTCGCCAACGTCACCACGGCGCCGGGCACCTTGCCCCGTTCTCCGCCGCCCACGATGTAGAGCAGTGGGTTCTTCGGATGCGCGGCGATGACCCGACCGTTGAAACCCAGCTCCCGCTTTTCGGCCAGCTTGAGTTCCAATCCGCTGTCCCCCTTGGGAACAGCGTCAACGATCCAAAGGGTCTTGGTCTTGCTGGCCGGCGCATAGACGCGGAACGGTTCAGCAGCGAAGCTCGCGGTGGACATGCCGAAGCCAATCAGGGCGGTGAGGAACGTGAGTCTCATTTTGTGATTCATGTGATCAATAGCTCTGAAACCGCTCTTCCACGGCGGAAACTTTGCGGGCCATGCCGCCGGGAAAAATCGCACGATGCTGCGCGGGCGGTAGCCCTCCAGGATGATGTCGCACTGCACCTGGATGCGCACGCCGCTGTCGCTGGGGCGCTTTCATCCAAGATCACCAATCACACCCGTGCTCGTGCCGAACTTATCCGCCTGGATGCCCATTTGGTGTAGCATCCGCACGAACAGGTTTGAGAGAGGGCGATTGCTTTTGCGGTCGTACATCACATGCCCGGTGTGCTTGAAGCCGCCGCCGGCGACGATGATCGGCAAGTTCTGGGACGTGTGCGCCGACGCGTTCCCCAGATTGCTGCCGTGGAAGACCATCGTGCGATCGAACAGCGATTCGTTTCCTTCGCTGGAGCCTTGCATCTTAGTGAGAAACTCGTTGAACACGCGATACTCGGCCTCTTCGACCTTCGCGAGCTGCTCGATCTTCGCATCGTCCTGGCCGTGGTGCGAGGCTTCGTGGTGGTCCATGTTCACGCCGGGGACATTCACCTGACCATGACTGTGAATGTGGAGATTGATCACTCGCGTGGAGTCGGTTTGCAGAGCGAGATGAATTAAGTCGTACCACTGGCGTGACCGTTCGGCCAATTCTTTCTCGGGGAAGTCACGCGGCTGATAATTGACCTTCGGCTTCGGCTTGTTCACCCACGCCTCGTCTTGCGTGAGGCGTTCCTCGGCCTCGCGAATCGACGTCAGCAGGGTGTCCAGTCGCTCGCGATCGCCTGCGCCCAGGTTGCGGGCGAGGTCGCGGGCCTGCTGGCGGACACCGTCCAGAATGCTGCGTCCATCTCTCAACCGTTGCACTTCTCTGGCGATTTCATCGGGCGTGCCATCCACGAAGAGCTGTCGAAATATTGCTTCCGCGCCGCCCAAACTCGGCATGCGCACCCCTTTACGGTTGTAGGAATGCGCCCCGCCGAGCCCGATACAGGGAAACCGCGTTTCGCGGCCGACTTGCTCTGCGGCCAAAACGTCGAGTGAAATCGTGTTGCGAAGGTCTTTCTCGCTTCGGATGAACTCGCCGGCGACACCCGTGAACAACCCTGCCTCGGAGTGATGGTGAGCGTGGCCGGGATGCGAGAGGCCCGAGAACAGGGTGAATCGGCCGCGATGTCCGTCGAGCAGCTTCAGGTAGCGCGTGGACTCGTAATCAAGCCCGGCCTTTTCCGGAAAGAGAAACGGGGCGTGGGTCCCCAGTGGCCGGCTGATCAGCACCATACGGCGCGGGGCCAACTTCTTTGCTTTTTCTTCGGCCCGCAGGCCCGAAGGCAGCATGGCATCAAGCAGCGGCAATCCGATCGCCACGCCGGTGGCGCGAAGCATCGTGCGACGTGAGAGCAAGCGAGTATTCAGTGGAGTCATGATCTTTCTTTCTTATTTGGTGAGAAACGCGGGGCTTTGCACGACTTCATGCACGAGGGACCGCAGCCCGTAATTCCGGTCGCGCGTCCGGGCGGCGATTGACTTCGCTAATTCGCGGTCGGCGAACTGCACTTCGGCGCCGGTCGCGAACACGAGCAGTTGCCGCGCGAGATTGCGGGCGAGTTGTTCCTTGTCTTCGAGCAGCAGCGCCTTGTAATCGTCCACATTCTTGAACTCGCGTCCCTGGGGCGTGGTCCCGCCGATTTCGACGTCGGGCCCGCGCAAAACAGTCCGCTCGGGATAATGTGGCAGCGGTAACCGGCCTTTCGAAATGCCGCCATCCGGCACGCGATAGAACTCGCGCCAGCCGCCGATCACGTCGAACGATTCGAGTGCGAAGCCGGGCGGGTCGATGTGCTTGTGGCACGTGGCGCACGCGGCGATGGCCTTGTGCTTCTCCAACTGCTGGCGGATCGTCGTCGCGCCGCGAATGTCGGGCTCGATCGCACCCACATCCGGCGGCGGCGGGGCGGGCGGAGTGCCGAGGATCTTCTCGAGCACCCATTTGCCGCGCAGGATCGGCGACGTCGTCGTGCCGTTGGCGGTCACTTTCAGGATGCTGGCGTGGGTCAGCACGCCGCCTCGGTGGCTTTCCGGCTTGAGAGCGACGCGCCGCAGTTCGCCGCCATGCACACCGTCGATGCCGTAATGCTTGGCCAACCGCGAATTGAGCATCGTCCAGTCGGAATGGACGAACTCGGCGACGCTGCGATCGTGCCGCAACATGTCGCCGAAGTACATCTGCGTCTCCAGAGGCATGGACCACAGCAGAAACGCGTCGAATTCGCCATACAGGCTCGGGTCGGGCGTGGTCGCGTTGATCTTCCGCAGTTCGAGCCACTGGCCGGTGAAATTCTCGATGAAGCGTTGCGAGCGTTTGTCGCCGAGCATCCGCTCGACCTGCGCCCGCAGCACCGCAGGCTTGCGCAATTCTCCCTTGGCAGCGAGCGAGGTCAGTTCGTCATCGGGCAGCGTGGACCACAGGAAGTACGACAACCGCGAGGCGACGGCAAAGTCATCCAGGGAGCCCGGCTGTTCGCGGAAGTAGAAGAAATGAGGCGACGAAAGGATCGCCCTGTAGGTGCCGCGCAGCGCCGTGTGAAACTCGCGGCCTTGGTCGAGCCGCTCCTGGAACACTCCGACGTAGTAGGCGATCGTTTTGTCGTCGACCGGCCGGCGCATCGCCCGTGGCAGAAACTCGCGGAGCAATCGCTGGCCGTCGGCGCGAGGGTCCTTCGAGACGGGAATCAACGGATCGCGCCGCCATTCGTCATCGTTGCGGTTCTCGCGAATCTCCGGCAGCGGCTGGCCGGCACGTTCCGCTTTGACGACGCTCGCGGGTTTCAGCGGCAAATCGCCGAACAAGCGCTTGTGGCCCGGCGGCGGAAATTCGCTGAGCGGGCCTTCGAGTTCCATCAGCTCGAACGCGAATCCCGGCCCGGTGTAAGACCCGTCAAGCGGCTTGCCTTTGAGTCGATCGCGCACCGTGTGCTCGGTCGGCAATTGCCAGCCGTCGATGCGGATGACACCTTGCTTATGCAGCAGCGTTTCCAGCTCGAACACGCCTGGGCTGTCGGGGGGCGCGTCGAATGTCGCCAGCGTTCTTTGATCACGGTGATGCCCCGAAGCACCGTAGACTCTCAGCGGCAGCGGGTGACCGCCGGTGTTGAGCGCCTGCGCGACGATTTTCAGCCGATAGCGGCCCGTCGTGGGAACTTCATCCGACTCAATATGGAACGGCAGGACGATGTAAACATTGAGACGCCCGCCATCAAGCCGCACGAACTTGTCCATCAGCCCGGGCATCTGCCCGTAATTTGCAGCCTCCTTGCCGGTGCGGCGAGACGCCAGTTTTTTCGGGGGCCGCGTGGCAATCGCGGCGTTGAGCGCCAGATCGGCGGCCTCTTGATAGCGCAGCAGATGTGCGGAAGAAACATCCAGCCCCTCGCTCACATTGTCGAAGCCCGCCACGGAGCCGTCGTCCGGCAACACGTCGCCGAGCTTGATCGAGACCCCCAGCAGGTCGTTGAGCGTGTTTTCGTGCTGCGTTCGATTGATCCGCCGCAGCGCGACACGGCCCTCCGTCGTTTGCCGGGCCAGTGACGCGGCGTGCAGTTCGCCACCGAGCGACTTCACAAACGCCGCCCGCGCCGCCGCTGGCGGTTGCTCGTTTTTCTTCGGCGGCATCTCACCCCGGCTGACCCGGTCAAAGACTTTCTCCCAGTGGGCGAAGTTGTCCCGCGCGGTGAAGTCCGGCTTCAGCGCGGTCAGGTCGAGTCCGGCCTTCTTTATGTCCCCGTCGTGGCAATCGATGCAGTGCTGTTCAAAGAATGCTCGCACCTTCGGATCGAGCGAGGCGGCCGGCTCCTTCGTCTCGGCGGCGGCCAGGTCCGGCAAGAGGCCGGGCGTCGCGAGAATGAGGATTGTGAGAAAAGCCGCGCGTTTCATGGAGTGGTGGAGTCTTGGAGCGATGGGATGGATTGGCGGCGGCAAGTGCGCTGGGTCGCGGGATTCATTTCTCCAAAACTCCAGCATTCGACTTCTCCATCAGTATTTCGGAAAGATCGCCGGGCTCGGGAAGCGTTCTTCCGCAGTGTTGTTGTCGAGGTATTCCTCACGGGGGACTTGGACTTGCGGCCAGTTGCCGGGACGGACGCGGACCACTCGGCCGGGCCGGATGCCTTCGATGATGAGATCGGTCTCGAACTTGATCTGGATGCCGCTGCTGCCGAGCGGGGCGTTCGCGGGAGCCTTGGCAACATCGAGGAGAGTGCCGCGTGAGGCCATGTGCCAGGGGCCGTATGCGCCGTGGGTGTGCTTCAAGTTGTTCTCGACGGCATTCATCGTGGCGGAGGTGCCCTTCTTGAAATCGGCGTAGAGCAAGTCGTCCATGCCGCCGAAGAGGGTCGCGGTGATGGTGGCGCGGCCGAACTTACCATACTCGACGGCGTCGATCCACGCGGCCATCCATCGGCTACGGATGAAAGCTTTGTGCGTTTCAGTCTGGCTTCTGGAGGCGCGTTGCATGGATGCGTCGTCGAGCCAGATGTCCGAGATATGAAAGCGGGTGAAGATGCCGTCGGGCGTGGGTCTCCAGGTGATGCCCAGCAGCACGGCCTGGCCGCCCAGGGACTTCTTGCCCTCCGCAGGCCAGGCGCCTTCAGCGATGAGTTCCTCGATGCTGAGGCGTTCGCGTCCGCGCCAGAGGCGCGTGGCGGCGTCGAAGGTCATCTTTTCCTCGGTCGCTTTGGCATCGCTGCCCTGCTTCGGTTCACGCGTGGCGACGATCATGCCTTCGCGGCTCTTCTTGATATCCACTTCCTTCAGCTTCCAGACGAGGCCTTCGCGCTGACAGTGGCTCGGTTCGTCTTCGAGCAGCAGGACATGATTCTCCGCAGGCGCGATACCGGTGCCGCGGTTGTGGTTCGCGTCCTTGTTCTTGTTATCCACCGGCAAGACCGGCACGGCGGAAATTTTTGGGTCAGGAGGAAGGAAAGCGCGGACGTGCAGCACGGTGCCGAGTGGAATGTCCCTCAGATCCGCCGGTGCGCCGTGATAACTCACGATGCCATACGGCAACAGGGCGAAGGGGTGCGGATCATTGCGGAAGAACATCCCTGAGCCTTGCACACGGATGCTGCCGCGGCGGTTCGCATGATCCACGAAGACGAGTTCCCCGCGGTAGGCGTGAGCCTTTTCCAGCGGGGGAAACTTGCCCGTTTCGGGGCGGAAAGGCACGGTTCCTGGTTCTTGATCGGCAGCGTGTGTCGTGACGACGATCGAGCCGCCGAAAACAAGGAACAAAGGACTAAGAACAAGGAACTTTTTCATAGGGTAGCATGTGCCGTGACGACGAACGCGCCCACAACAACCACGAATCACGAATCACGAACCACGAACATCACAAAGTGATCACCCTGTTACTGTCACCAAACCGGTCACTCTCCACGCCCATGCGCTGGGCCATGAGGAGCAGAAGATTGCTCATGTGGGCGTCGGTGTTCACGGGACGGCTGCAGAGCTGGTAATGCGCGGTGGTGAGCGCGCCGTCGGTGTCGAGGGCGTAGCC
>VHDF01000112.1 GCA_016871495.1 Verrucomicrobiota bacterium
AATTGGTGCGCGAGAGAGGACTTGAACCTCCACCCCTTGCGGGACCAGATCCTAAGTCTGGCGCGTCTGCCATTTCGCCACTCGCGCGACGCGAAGGGTAAGCTAAGGGATTCAGGCGGTCCCATCAAGTACTGGTCGTTGGGAGCGTCGCGGGTGGTTTCGTTGAAGCTGGAGCAAAAAGAGCTGCGTGGGATTGCCCGAGCGGAGGATGCTCCCGACTAATCGGCACCACTTGTTCTCCCCTGGAGCGGGTGTGGGAGAAGTCTCCCTTCAGGCCCAAAAGAAGCTGCTGCGACTGGCTTTCAGCCCATTCGCGCTCCGAAGACGAATCACTCACGAGATCCATAAAGGATAGGTCTCGTTCTTCGTCCTGTCTTTCTCATCCAGGCCTTTGCAAATCTTGACCATGTTCAACTGGCGTCTTGAGGATGAGTCTACTTCAACTGCTGCAAAAATGACAGGAGGTCGCGGATTTCCTCGCGGGTGAGGGCGGCGAGCAGACCTTCGGGCATCACGCTTACGGTGCCGCGGCGGACGTGTGAGATTTGGATCGAATCCAGCCGCGTTTCGCGTCCGCTCGCGTCGCGTAGGATGAACAAGGTGTCCGGACCGCGAACTCTCATGCCGGACAATGATTCACCTGATTTCAACTCCACATGATAGGGTTCGTAGCCCTGGGCGAAGCTTAAACTGGGAAGCAGCAGCGATTCCAAGAGATCGCGACCGGCTCGGATGGCCCCAACTTTGGTGAGGTCCGGTCCGGAAATGCCCCCTTGATTCCCCACACGATGGCAGGTCGCGCAGATCGCCTTGCCGAGGAACAGTCCCTGTCCGCGGTTTGGATCGCCGCCCGTCAGCAAGGGAAGGAGTTCGCTGAGGAGTCCGGACAGGTGTTCGGTGCGGCGTTCGAGTTGCCGATGCAGGGAAGCGATGCGCTGTGGTTCGCCGAGGCGCAGTCGCATCCATTCCAAATCGAGGGCTTCGATGTGTCCACCGTTTTGCGTCCAGGATTCAACAAAATCCAGGAATGGGCCGCTCCATTCCGGAGGCGTTGTTTTTACAGCTGAGGCCGCGTTTTGATCGGCTCGTCGCGCCGCGGTTATGATCAACGAGGGGGGGAGAGAGGCATCTCGGCGGGCGAGTTCCAAAAATCGCGCGAAGGACGTGGAGGGCAACTCAGTCTGGCTCAACAGTTCTGCGGATTCCAGTCGAGTGGAAACGGGCTCAGAGGGCCCCAATCGTTCGAAGAGGAATTCAAGGACTTCTTCAGGCCAGCGCCGATGGCGTAGGATGACAGCGGACAAGGCCTGGGCTCGTATCTCGGGAGATTCCGCCGCAGTTCGAACCAGGCCGATGAGTTCCTGATCGAGGTCAGCTCCTTGCAGAGCGCGTGCAGATGCCACGGCTTGTCTTCGGACTTGGACCGAGGGAGAAGCGAGATTCTGCCGGAGGGCCGAACGCCAGGCCAAGGGCAGTTGGGTCGCGGGAAGGAGTGTTATGCTACGCAGCAGCGTGTGACGACCGGAAAGTCCCGTGCCGGATTGCGTTCCGAGCCTTTCCGCGACCCACTCCACGACCCGAGGCGAGGATGCGAAAGCGGCTGGGAACTCGTTGAGGAGTTCCAACTCGTGAGGGGTGAGTGTGGCGGCACTCGTGATGGAGGTGAGATAAGGCAATGCCAGTTCGACCCATTCCGGGTGCTTGAGCAATGCGTCTCGTGCGGCGTGTCGCAGGGCAGGATCCGAAGCCGAGAGTTTGCGGACGGCCGAACGACCGTCGAGGGCGAGGAACGGTGGTTGATCGAGAAGCACCAGAGCGGCGCGTTGCACCCCGAACGATGGATGATCGAGAAGCTTCTCGAGTTCGCTGCGTGTCGAGTGCCGGTGGAGGAAATGAATGAGGGCGTGTTCGATGAATCGCTCGCGGCATGACGACAACGCTTCGATCACACGCGGCGTCAACTCCGGGCCACCGCACCAGACAAGTGCCTCCGCCGCCGCCAGACGGGTGGAAGGTTCAGGATCGCTCAGCAGTCGAACCAGCGCCGGCGCGGCGGCAGGCAAGCGCTGGCGTCCAAGCGCGCGCGCGGCCAACACGACTTGGACGGGATCCGGGCTCTCCAAGGCTCGCACGATGGACTCGTGAGCGCCGGGGATCCGCGAGAGTGCCCACGTCGCTTTCTCCCGCACTGCGGGGGGATGGTTGGACTCCAAGCCTTGGGTCAGGACGGATACCGCGGGCGAGCCAAGCCGCGACAATGCTAACGCCGCCCGTTCACTCACCCCTTCTCGCGGGTCGCGCAGCCGTTCGGCCAGGGCCTCGACGGAGGGCGATTTCCAGTCCAAGCGCAGTCCCCGAGGGTCGGAGGGGGCGGAACCAGCGACGGGCCGGAGCCGATAGAGGCCGCCCTCGGCGGGCGCCTGACGGATGCGTCCGGTGGGGCAATGGTGAATGTACCAACTGCCTGTATCCACGACGATCAGGGATCCGTCGGCGTCCTCGAGGACATCCGACGGATGAAAGTCCGGATCCTCTGTCGCCAGAAAATCCATGTCCTCGCTGCGAAAGGTATCGAGCTCGCGGACGAGCCGATGCTGGACCACTTTCCTCGTGTTGTGCTGGGCCGAATAGAACTGATTGCGGGAAGGTCCGGCGAGCATGGGATTGCGTCCGCGCGTGAAACCGCTCAGGGCCACGGCGGGATACGAGGCGATGGCGGGCAAGAAAGGGCCGCTGATGAGCATGGGAGTTCCCTTTTGCGTGGCGGCGAGCGGGTACAACCCGCCTTCGACGAGGTGGACGAGTGCGTCGCGGACGCCGGCGGCGGGGAGGGTAAACCAATTGTCGGTTCCGATGATTTCGCCCGAGGGCATGAAATCGATTTCGATCAGATTCTCGAAACCGCGGCAGACTACCTCGACGTCGCTGCCGTCGAGCCGGCAGCGAATGAGCGCGCCGGTTTTTCCTTCGATCACGGTTCCATCGGGTTTCTTGAACCGGTAACCGTCGGGTTGTCCCATGGTCATGTAGAGCCAGCCGTCAGGTCCGACGATCAGGCCGTGCAGGCTGCCGTTGTCCTGATGACCGAAGTCACCGAGGATAGGCGTGCGGCGGTCGGCCCGTCCATCGCCGTCGGTGTCTTCCAACGAGACGACGAGGGGAGGATCGGCCACGAACAATTTCCCCTCGTGCCAGGCGAGTCCCATGGGGAACACGAGCTGATCGGCGAAGTTGGAAGCCGATTCGAATCGTCCATCGCCATCGCGATCTTCGAGCGCGCGGATGCGGCACTTTCGAGTCAGCTTTTGCAGCTCCGCGTAGAGGTCGAGACCGGACGACTCGGCGACGAAGAGGCGTCCGCGTTCATCGAAACACGCGAACATTGGAAAGCGAACGTCCGGTGGAGCGGCCGCCGTCGTCACCGTCCAGCCGGGCGCGGTGGTGAACGAGGCAGCGGAAAGAGTTTGCCGCGGTTCGAAAGGCGCCGCGAGGAGCCACGCAAGGCAAAAGGCCTCGAAGCGAGCCGCGATCATGGTGGACACGCTCCGAGGGGGGCGTGACGGGGTACACGCCCCAGCTTCCAAGGCGTATCCGCGTCGTAGTTCCAGTAGTTGCAGGTGATTTCTTCCCCGGCGGCGATCGGGCGCAACGCCACGGTGGTGACCGCGGACGAGGCTTCACCGGACGGACCGCCTCCGTGGAGGGTGCGGTCAGGCGGGTGGGGCAATCCCGTGTTGGGATGCTCGGAGTGATTGATGAAGCAGGCGTGATCGCCGCTGAGAACGACGTGGAGATCTCCACGACGAACGAAGCAGAAATGGCGGGTGTGACTGAGGGCGGGTTCGGGCAGTGCCGCCCAAGCTTCAGGCGAGAAGGCCTGGTCGAACCCCGGCAGAAACCGCCAAATGGGCGTGCCTTGGGCAATGCTTGCGAGCGCGAACAGTCCGTTGCCATGGATGCCGCTGGGGGCGACGCGCGCGGGAACCAGGATCATGGTGGCCTTTCAACCTAAACGGAGCAGTTGCCCTTGCCGAATCTGCTCAAGCCTTTGCGCACCTTCGACACGCTCAACTGTTCCGTTTAGGTTCAATGCGACCCGCCTTTGATCCAGCGGATCATTTCGATCACGCGCGGCGGCTGGCCTGTCCGAAGGATGCCGATACGAAAGACTTTCGAGGAAAGCCAGATGGAAGCTCCGGCGGAAACCAGCATGAGAATGACCGTGCCGACCTGGTCGACGAGGGGCGGGTCGGCGGTGGCTCGATTCATCATGGTGAAAGGCGTGTAGCAAGGGATCCACGAAAGAACGCGCGCGATGGGGCCGTTGGGATCCTTGGGAATGAACGTCAGGGTGAAGAGCGGAACCATCATGACCACCGTGATGACCCCCATGAAATTCTGCGCTTCCTTGATGGTGTTGCAGACGCTGCCCAGGGCGAGGATGACGCCGGCGTAGAGGACGTAGCCGCATAGAAAATAGAAGGCGAACCAGGGCAACAGATTCGATGTCTTGAGCACTTCGAGCAGTTGCTGGGCGAATTCGAGCTGCGGGCCGGCCTTCCAGAGGAGCACGCCGACCAGGGCTAGAATCCAACTGCCGATCATGGTCAGGCCGATGCCGGCGATGCCCATGAGTTTCCCGAGCATTAATTCGCCGGGCGTGACCGAGGACAACAGCACTTCGATGATGCGGTTCGATTTCTCCTCGATGGTGTTGTTGAGCAGCATCTGGGCGATGCTGAAAATGGCCACCCAGAGCAGATAGACGAAGCCGCTGGGCGCGAATTGCCGGATGTAATCGGCCATGCTGACGCCTTCCTTGCCCTCTTCTTTCTTGGGATTGAGGTTCGAGAACGGGGCATGGGTGCGTTCGACCTGCCGGATCGTCTGAACGTCGATCTGTTTGGCGGTGTATTCGCGGCGGCGCACTTCGGCGTTGATGCCGCGCTCGATTTCGTTGCGCAAGGCCAGATCGGCCAGGTTGCCGCTCCAGTACTCGACCCCGCGCTCCTTGCTCATGAGGTGGGCCATTTGGCCGGGCCGGACGATTCGCTTGGCCACATCTTTCGGGATCAGCACGGCGGCGTAGAGGTCCACCGACTTGCCGTCCACGGTGATTTTGCGCTCGCCGCGCAAGTAGGGTCGAAGCCCGCGGGCGATGTTGGTCAAGCTGTCGCCGGCGGAGACACCGTCGGGCAGAGGGACCTTGCCAAATCGTTGTTTGGGGACCTCGAAGGGCGGAGCGTTGGTTTTCAGATACGGCCGCACCTGCTTCAAGAACGCCTCCTGTCCGCCCTGTTGGGAGAACCGGTCCAATGCCTGCGGATTGGTCTCGGCGAAGGCGTCGAGGAATTCCTCGATGGCGCCTCCCCCGGGCGCGGGCACAGACTCGAGATCGACCCCTTTCCCGGACTTCATTTGGGCGCGGGAATTCTTGGTGGCGTAATCGGTGAGCGACCTCAGCAATTGCCACTGCTGGTGCCGGTCAACCGCTGTGTCCACGACGCCCTCGAATTCGCCCGATTGATCGACGAGGACGAAATAGCGCGTGGGAGAGCCCTTCTTTTCGAGCAGGATCGGCACTTGAATGGAAAGGAACAGAATCGCGGGAAACAAGAGCAGTCCGATCCAAAACCCCTTGGTCTTGGCGTTCTCCACGTACTCGCGGACCGCGATGAGCCAGGCGTAGCGCATGAGTGGAAGGGAAAGGGATTCAGCGGAAGGCGGCTTCCCGGGCTTCGGGGCCGACGAGATTCATGAACACCTCGTGCAGAGTGGGATCGTTTTGTTCGAATGAGCGCAGGCGGATGCCGGAACGGAAAGCCGCTTGGAGGATTTCTTGCGCGTCGAATCCCTCCCGCACTTGCAATTCCCATCGCCGCTCTCCTCCCGGGGCGGGTTCGTCGAGCGCGTTCGCGCGGGTTACCCCATGGAGGGTTTCCAAGGGGTGAATCGAGTCGGCCGTGGCCAGGCGCACCCGTCGTGGCTGGGTGCGGCGGGCGGCCTCGATGGTTCCGTCGAAAATCTTCTTCCCACGGGCGATGAGCAGGATCTTGCGGCACAGCCGTTCCGCGTGCTGCATGACGTGCGTGGAGAAGAGGACTGTGCGTCCTCGCTGGGCCAGGTCGTGGATGATTTCCTCCATGACCTGCTGGTTCACGGGGTCAAGGCCTGAGAATGGCTCATCGAGAATGACGAATTCCGGATCATGCACGACCGAGGCCAGGACCTGCACTTTTTGTCCCATGCCTTTGGAAAGCGCCTCCGTTTTTTGCTCCGCAAAATCTTTCAGTCCGTAACGTTCCAACAACGCGTGCGCCTTTTCCTTTGCCGCGCGCCTCGGCATTCCCTTCAGCGTGCCGAAATAAGCGATCACCGACCAGGCCTTCATCTTTTTGTAGAGGCCCTTTTCTTCGGGCAAATAGCCGATGCGATGACGCACCTCGAGGGCCGAGGAAGCGCCGAGCAATTGGACGGTTCCTTCGGTGGGGCGGATGATGTCGAGAATCATCCGGAGCGTGGTGGTTTTGCCCGCGCCGTTTGGACCGAGGAATCCATAGACCTCGCCCGCTTCGAGTTGGAAACTCACGTCGTCCACCGCGCGAAAGTCACCGTACAGTTTGGTGACGTTCCGCAGTTCCAGGACGGGGGAACTCACGCGCCCGCCTCCACCGCGGCCACGCAACGAGGGCAGAGCGCCGGGTGCCGCGGGTCGCGGCCCACTTCAAGTTCGCGATGCCAGCAACGCTCGCATTTTTGGCCGGGAGCAGGGGCTACTCCGACTTCGAGCCCTGGAGCGGCGGACGGTTCCAGGCGAAGTTGGGAGACGTTCAGCAATTCGCGCATAGACTGCTCCATCCGGACCGCTTGCGCAACCCTCGCGTCGCCGCCGCGCAGGACCACCTCGGCCTCAAGGGCCTTGCCGATGGTTTTCGCCTGGCGCGCCTTCTCCAGTTCGGGCAGGACCGCCTCTCGCAGCGACAGCAACGAAGCCCATTGGGATTGCTCCTCCTCGGCGCGGGCCAACGCGGCGTGAACCCAGTCGGATTCGTGAACAGAAGTGCCGGCGCGGCCCGGCAGATTTTCCCAAGCTTCGTCGGCGGTGTAGGCGAGGATGGGCGCCAGCATTTGGCAGAGGCCCGCGGCGAGACGATGCAATGCGGTTTGAGTGGACCGGCGGCGCGGGCTCCCGGCGGGATCGGTGTAGAGCCGGTCTTTGACAAGATCGTGGTAAATGGCGGAGAGCTCCACGGCGGCAAACTGCGCGATGGCCTGATAAACCTCGTGAAATGCGGAGGCGTCGTAGGCTTCGACCACGCGCGCGTCCAATCGCGAGAATTCACCGAGGATCCAGCGATCGAGCGGGTCCAGGTTCGCGTCGGGCACGGTGTCGCGGGCGGGGTCGAAATCGTACAGATTCGACAGTTGGTAGCGCAGGGTATTGCGTAGATGGCGGTAGGTTTCGCCGACTTTCTGGATCCGCTCGTCACTGACGACGATGTCGTTGCGGAAATCCTGCGAGGCGACCCATAGCCGGACCACGTCCGCGCCGTATTTCTTGACGTAAGCCTCGGCCGTTTGCGGCTTTTCGTAGCCGCCCTGGCCTTGCTTGCTTTTTGAAATCTTCTCGCGGTCGGCATCCACCATGAAACCATGAGTGAGCACCGTGCGGTAGGGTGCCTGGCCGTGGCCGGCCAGCGAGAGGAGCAGGGAGGATTGAAACCAACCGCGATGTTGATCGCTGCCCTCCAGATACATCTCCGCCCGCCAGTCTCCGCCTGGGTCCGCCCGCAATTCCGGCCGCTGCTGCAGCACAGACCGGGAGGAGGAACCGGAGTCGATCCAGACATCGAGGGTGTCCTGCGATTTGGAGGCCGCTTCGGGACCGGTCCAGTTTGCGGGCCGGAGGAGGGTCCAGAGTTCCGCCGCGGATTTTTCGAACCAGACATGGGAACCCGCTTCTTCGAACAGACCGGCGGCGGCCCGCACGATGCGCGGGTCCAGGATAGGCTGGCCCGCGGAGTCGTAAAACGCGGGGATGGGTACACCCCAGGAACGCTGGCGAGAAATGCACCAGTCCGGGCGGGCTTTTACTGCGGATTCGATGCGATTGCGTCCCCAATCCGGGATCCACCGCACGCGCGAGATTTCCTCAACCGCCCGCTCCCGGAATCCTTCATGATCCACCCGGATGAACCATTGGTCCATCGCCCGGAAGATCACCGGAGTCTTGCTCCGCCAGCAGTGGGGATAAGAATGCGTGTAATCCTCTCGATGAGCGAGACGCTGACGTTCGGACAGCAGCGTGATGACCGCTTCATTCGCCTCGACTCGGCCGTTCTTCTCCAGAATGGAGCGCCCGACGAGTTCGGCGGGCATCTGTTGATCCGCCGGGAGATCGGAGGTCAGTGCGAGGCGGCCTTCATCGTCGACGGGGGAGTAGACCGGCAGGCCCTTTTGCCGGCCCAGGCCGTAATCCTCGAGACCATGGCCCGGGGCAATATGAACAAAGCCCGTTCCGGTGGTGTTTTCGACGAAAGCATCGCCGGCATACAGCGGGGAAGGCCGGTCGCAGAAGGGATGCTGGCAGACGGTGGAGGCGAGTTGGTCGCCCGTCAGGCTGCGGACGATTTCGAAATTCGACCAACCGCATTTTTTCGCCACGGAATCGAGCAGGAGCGTGGAGAGAATCAACGCCTCGCCGCCGACGCGCACCAGCGAGTATGGAAAGGTGGAGTTGAAGGCGATGGCGAGATTGGCGGGCAGGGTCCAGGGCGTGGTGGTCCAGATGAGCACGGAAGTGCCCGGCTGCCCCTGCACCGGGAATTTGACATACACGCTTTGGCTGACGTGATCGTGGTATTCGACCTCCGCCTCGGCTAGCGCGGTGCGGCACGGAATACTCCAATAGACCGGCTTTTTGCCGCGATAAACGAAGCCTTTTTCCACGATATCCGCGAACAGCCTCAGTTCGCCCGCCTCGTAGTCCCGGTCGAAGGTGAGGTAGGGATGGTCCCAGTCCCCGAGCACGCCAAGCCGTTTGAATTGGGATCGCTGGAGGTCGACGAACGTGCGTGCGTACGCCTCGCAGGCCTTGCGAATGGCCGAGGGTTCGACGGTCGTTTCGCCGGCCTTGCGCATTTCCTGGCTGACTTTGAATTCGATGGGCAAGCCGTGGCAGTCCCAACCCGGGATGTAGGGGGCCCGTTTCCCGCGCAAGGTCGCGTATTTGACGACGATATCCTTGAGTATTTTGTTGAGTGCGGTGCCGATATGGACATCGCCGTTGGCAAACGGGGGTCCATCGTGCAGCACGAAGCGGGGGGCGCCGGATCGGCGGGCCTGAATGCGCTCATAAAGGCGGCCTTGTTCCCACCGCGCCAGGCGCTCCGGTTCGCGGAGAATCAAATCCGCCTTCATCGAAAAGTCGGTGCGAGGCAGATTCAGCGAGTTCTTGTAGTCGTGCGACATGGCGGGGGACTCCTAGCAGCCGGTGGAAGCCGGATCAATCGCGATGTTCGCCCAGGAAGGGGACGAACGGCTCGGTTGCCACGACGGCAGACCCTGTTCCATCCCGGAGTTTCCAGCTCAAAGCGGTGCCGCGGGCTTTGCACTCTTTCCGCACATAGCCCAGCCCCAGCCACTCGCGATCCGCGGTTTGGACCACGCTGGTGATCCGCCCGATTTCCCTTTCTCCCGAGAGGAGCAACGCGCCACGGTGCGGAGGTGAAGCCGAGTCGCCACCGAGCCTCAATCCGCGCAACAGCCGGGCGGGTTCTCCGTAAGTGCGGATGCGGGCGATGACCTCCTGTCCGATGTAGCAACCCTTGTTGTAGGAGATGGCGCGGCTCTCCAGTCCCGCCTCCGGCGGAAGGGTCGATTCATCCATGTCGACTCCGAAGCGGGGGATTGCGGCCGTGATTCGAGCCAACTCCCAGGCTTGATGCCCAGACCAGCGAGATGGTTTTGAAATTTCAGAGGATTCGATCCGGAGTGCGGCGGCGGCGAGATGCTCCACCGGGACGTACCAATCGTAACCCGGAAGAGCCAGCCGGGGTGTGCGCGAGAGATAACAGATTCCGAACTCAGGATCTTCGTGCCAACGAATCTCGAAGTCGCGCCACGCCGCGCCTGTCACAGAAACTTCCGGCGACACAAGCGAGTTCTTTGGCGACCGTGCCGATGCGGCTGCCACTTCAGCGGCGTGAGGACCTTGAAAGCTGAGCAGGCCAAATGCCTGGGAGGCGTCGGCGATTTGCACGTCCTCCGCGATGACGAACCTTTCCAGACGTTCCGTAACTCCGGCGGCGAGTCCTGGCTCGAAATCGAGCAGAATCTCGTTGTTCAGCACGTGGAAGAAAAGGTCCGTGTGCATTTTCCCCTTGGCGTTGACCAGACAACCGTGCCCTCCCGTGCCCACCGCCTGGCCTTTGACCTGTTGGGTGATTTGCCCGTGGAGAAAGGCGGTTCGATCGGCCCCCAGGACGCACATCCGTCCTCGCGGGGAAAGATCGAATACGGCGCAGTGTTCACGAAGTGCGCGGGTCTCGACATCGGGCCGGCCGTAGTGAAGCGGGAAGGGACAGCTTCCGGCGTCATCGAACACTGCGCCGCGATCGCGGTGCCATGCTTGAAGCCGTGATGGAGGAGAAGGCGTCTTGTCGGTCATGATCAAAGCCGGCGCAGATGAAATCCACCGTCCACGTGCAGGACCTCCCCGGTGCTGTAGGGGAAGCGTCCTTCCGCAATGGCCAGGACCGCCTGACCCACGTCGGCGGGTTCTCCTTGACGAGCGATGGGAAGCAGCCCTTCGGCAATCAGCCGGTCGTATTTTTCACGAACCGGCGCGGTCATGTCGGTGGCAATGATGCCGGGACGGATTTCGAAGACGCCAATGCCATATTCGGCCAGCCGGGCCGCGAACAACGGGGTGAGCATGCTCAAGGCTGCCTTGGAAACGCAGTAATCGCCACGTTGAATCGAGGCTGCGTGGGCACTGATGGAGCCGATGGTGATGATATGGCGGCGGCTTTCGGAAGGTGCGGGGACGGTTTCAATCATCCAGCGCGCGGCCTGCTGAGTGAGAAAGTAAGGGCCTTGGACATTGACGCGGAGGAGGCGTTCGAAGCTCGCCTCGGAAGCCTCGAGCAGGTCGGCGCGCACTTCGGGCGCCACGCCCGCGTTGTTGACGAGCAGGTGAAGGCAGGTAAATCGGCGACGGGCGGTTTCGAGCAGCCGCTGGCGATCCCCGGCGATGGCGACATCCGCCTGGATGACTTCCACCGCGATGTCGTGGCCCGCCTGCCTTCCGGCCTGGAGACAATCCGACGCCGTACGTTCGGCGGCTTCGATTTGGGCACGATAATTCAGCACCAAATCAAATCCCGCTCCGGCGAGGGCCAGCGCAATGCCGCGTCCAATGCCCCGCGAGGCTCCGGTGATCAGCGCCATGCGATTCATGGCGGAATGCTGGAGTTTCGTCCGCCCACTCGAAAGCGTAAAATCGCCGGTCCATCTGCGAGCAGTGCCTCCACAGGTTGTCGGTGATGCGCGCGGCAGCGCCGTCAACGGCGGGCCCCGACCACGGGCGGATGCATCGATCTGCGAGGTGTCCGTCGGAGTGTCACTGGGCCGAAAGCCAGTCCCTGCAGCTTCGCAATCACGGACGCGATCGAGCTTGATGAGTCGCCTGGTCCTTTGGCGGTGCCGCGGCGGGTCCTCCGGACCACGTCGGCCGAGTCCTTGCTCCTCAGACCATCGTGGCAGGCATCTCGAATTTTCCGGCGATCTCGTAGATTTCCGCGCAGCGTTTGCAGGCGCCTTGTGCGGGTGACCATTGCGGGAACTGATGCCGCAAGGCGTCCAGCGTATCCGGAGCCAGGGCTGCCGCATTCGCCCACTCAAAGGTCGGAAAATGGCAGAGCGGACACGCACCGCCCGGCTGCGGCTCCTGGGCATGCCCCCGATCGCGAGGATCGGACGCAAGCCGCATGAGTTCCTCATGCTTCGGAGCGCTCTGGTTCCAGAAGTTCTTGAATACTTCCCGGCGGCGATCCTCGGGCCAAAAAGAAAAGGCACGCTCAAAGGCTGACTGGTGCGGCTCGATGCCACTCATGCCTTCATGCCCCAGGCGGGTGAGCCGTCCGTCGATGGTGATGTCCCACAGCAGGCGGTAGCGCTCGCGCACCAGGCGTTGCTGAGTTGAGTTGTAATCCGGCAGGCGCACCTGGGGCGAATACGCAAAGGCAGGATCGACCATATCGTGCAGATGCATGAATTCGTGGCGGAGCAAGCGCTGGAGTGGGCCGTCCCGCTCCATGCTTTGCAGGCGCAGGGCCACCATCGAGCGGCGGACCCCATCGCTCACATACAGTTCGGCGCCTTCCTCCCCTGGACTCCGAGCCTGCCGGAAAGCCAGGAGCGCGAGAGCGCCTGGAAGCAACGGGTACTCCGGCAATATTCCGGTAAGCCGCTCCTCCCATCCCCATTCGCGGAACCAAGTGAAATGAACTTTGAAAAAGGCGGTGTTGCGCTCGTCCGGGTCGGTTACCGCATAACATCGCTCCCGATCGGCGTGGAACCGGCGAATCTGCAACGCGGGGGTGCCGGGCCGCCGTCCGCTCGCGCAA
>VHDF01000113.1 GCA_016871495.1 Verrucomicrobiota bacterium
GTCCCCAAAGAACTTCTTCCTCTCCATGCGAAGAATGAGCGGGGAGAGGACCGAGGAGAGGGGTAGCCTGAGAATGCCCCTCTCTCCGGCTCTCTCCCCACTCGTGCCTCGCAGGGCGAGAGGGAAAGCGGTGCGATGCCCGTGTTGTGCGTCCGGATTGTAAAGAATATACACTCAGCTAGGTCACACCGGGAGGTCGGACGGCTGTCACGGAGGCACAGAGACATGCCGAGAAAGCATCCGAAGCGTCTCTCACTCACGGGGGCAACGTTTCAAGCATGCTTTGCCGTCTCCGTGCCTTCGTGGGTCCGTGAGATCCCATACCTGTTCTGTCGCATCATTCGTTTCGAAGGTTGAGGCAGGATAATCCAGACGCCGATGCTTCCTCCCTATCCAAGCCAACACCACCCTCCCGGCTTCTGGACGCTAGCCCGCACGAATGGTTGCTGTTGTTGATAAGAATCGAACCCAAGATCTCTGTCCTCAGCGAACTGGCTGGGTTCAATTACCGGGCGTTCAATCGTTCCACGACTCTCGCGTTCACCGCCTCCCAGCAATCTGGTGATACGCCATCGGTCCATACCACGACAATAGCCAGGCCTTTGCGGTGAACTTGCGCGAGGCCCAGGCGCACATTATGCGCCCAAATGTTGCGCACAGCCTCCAACCCGTAGAAACCGAGATCGCTGTTGCCGCGGTAAATGGCGAAGAGCGCGGAGCGCATTCCCTCTCCACTAAGCTTGCCCTGCGAGCCGGAGCGGGCAATGGCCGTAACGAATGCGGCGTTGGTCGAGACGTGCGGATTTCCGGGCATCACTAACCGGGGCACATGTCGAGTGGAGTCCTCTAGCAGGCGGGTCTACAGTGAGGCGTGCAACTCGTGTCCTGCGAGGACTAACGAGTCAAGTTCGCTCCCCCTCGTCGAGCACGCGGCTATGAGCAATCCAAGAATGAACAGTATCGTTTTCACATTTTGATAAGACAGGTGAGCCGACTTTTTGTTTTTGCCGAACGACAGAACCGAACGGTAGCTGCCCCGCTGTGGTGACGCCCCCGACCCTCAAACTGCCAAGCGGTGCGGCTGTTCACTCCAGTGACTTGGTTAGGCGTCTTGTGCGCCACCCGCAGAGCCCTCCCAGTAAGAACCGGGCCGATAGTTGCCAAAGTACCAGTGGTGGCCTTCGAGGTCCGTTACGCCGTAGCCGCGCGCTCCGTAATCTTCATCACGCAGGGGCTGTGTGACTGTCGCTCCTGAGGCAACCGCTTGCGCGAAGTGTTGATCGGGGTCCGAAACGTAAACGCTAAGAGTCGCTGTATGGCCACCGGCCTTGCCCGGAGGCTGCCGGCCCCGCCTGGGTGAGCTCACCATGACTAAGCCAGTGCCGAGGCTAAGCTCGGAATGCTGAACGGTCCCGTCTGGACCGGGCACCACCAGACGTTTCGCGAAGCCGAAGGCCCGGCAGAGCCAGTCAATCGCCGCATTCGCGTCTGCGTAGGTCAGGCACGGATGAATGTCAGCCGACATTTTGTCATCGCTCATCGAGATCCCTTTCATCATCGCGGATGGTGACGCCTCACCTCAAGCGGAGAATCCTGCGTGGCGACGCGCGAGAGATGGATTTGGGAGCAGGGCTTGGTTCTTTGGCGCGCGGGATACTCCGCGGTTGGATTGTACCGATGCACCCGCGTCGTGCCTCGCAGGGCGAGAGGGAAAGCGGTGTGATGCGCGCGCACTGCGAACGGCCTGTAAATGAAGTTTCACTCGACTGGGTCACACCGGGAAGTCGGACGGCTCAAGATCTCTGTCCCCTGTCTCCATCGAACAGGCTGAGTCGTCGCGAATCCCAACGGAATTCTGTCCCTCAGCCCGGGGTTGGGCCGCGTCGGAGTGGACCTACCCCGGGTCACCTGCGCGTGTGTTAAATTCAACCCCAACGGGGTTGTGCCATGCGAGCCTTGTTCCCCAGGGTAGCCCCGCGTCCTCGGCCCAACCACGTCATCACACCGTCCACGATGAGGCGCCGTGAACGGCGCGCTCCGAAGGTCACGGCTTCACGAGGAAAATATGATGGCTCTGTCCTCCAGGTCCTCGACCGAGCTGAACTTTTTGCCGATCTGGCTGAATCGTTCCAAACCTTTGCCCATTGGAGGTTGGGTGGGCGGCTGGAGTCCCAAACCTCCATGGTGGGATTCTAGGCGTGCAAGTCGTTGGATTCTGTGGAATTCCGACGTGTTAAGGAGTGTTCAGCCCTTGTGAAATTTCTCGACGCGGAGAGCTGGGAAACACATCCCGCATCGCCTGCTGAATCAACCCTGCACTTTCTTCCGTTTCAGTTTTGTGCTCTGTTCCACCGCATGCAACTTCCTGTTCGCCTCGTTTGGCCCTTGCTCTGGGCTTGCCTCCTCTCGGTCCCGGCCGCCGCACTCGCGGAGTCCCTCTCGGGCTGGCATGCCTGTTTCAAAGCGGGACGCTACCTCGAAAACGCTCCACCCCCGAGCGGACGTCACTACGCGCCCAGCCGCGAAGTCGACATTCTCCACCAGAAACTCGAAGTCACCCCCGATTTCGAGAAGCGGTCGGTCGCCGGCAAGATTCAGATCGATTTCCAACCCATCGCCAAACCGCTCGAACTCTTGAAGCTCGACGCCGTCCGATTGTCCGTCGAAGCGGTGCAGTCCTCCCACGCCATCCGTGCCTGGGACAACACCGGGGAGTTCTTGCGCATCCACTTTCAGGAGCCCATCGCGGCGGGAAGCTCCAACTGGATTCGGATCGTGTATCAAGCCGACGAGCCTGACAAAGGACTCTATTTTCGAACCCCCGCGCAAGGCTACAAACCGGGCGATACGCACCTCTGGACCCAGGGGGAAATGCACGAAGCCCGTCATTGGTACCCCAGCTATGATTATCCCAACGAGAAATTCACGACCGAGATGGTCTGCCATGTGCGGGCGGGCATGGTTGCCCTCTCGAATGGACGACTCGTTTCTCAATCCACCAACAAGGCCACCGGACTCGTCGCCTGGCACTGGCTCCAGGACAAGCCGCACGTCAACTATCTCGTCACGCTTTGCGCGGGCTATTTCGAAAAGATCGAGGACGTGAAGGGAGGGGTGGCACTCGCTTTTTGGACCCCCCCCTCCCAGATCGCCTTCGCCAGGAACTCTTTCGCGGGAACTCGAGCCATGCTGGACTTTTTCGAAAAGGAAACGGGAGTGCCTTACCCGTGGGCGCGATACGACCAGGTGGTGGTGGACGATTTCACCTGGGGCGGCATGGAGAACACCACGCAGACCACCCTGACCGACAAGACTCTGTTCCCTGATGAACTCTCCGGCACCCGAACCAGCGTGCCGCTGGTCGCACACGAACTCGCCCATCAATGGTTCGGCAATTACGTCACCACCAAAGATTGGAGCCACATCTGGCTCAATGAGGGATTCGCGACCTACTACGAGGCGCTCTACACCGAGCACGCCAAAGGACGCGACGAATTCCTCTATGAGATGCTGGGCAATGCTCGAAGCATCCTCTCTCAGCCCAATGACATCCTTCCCGTGGTCTTCCGAGCCTACAAATCGCCCGAGGAACAGTTCGGCTACCGAGCCTATCCCAAAGGGGCCTGGATCCTCCACATGCTCCGCAACCAATTGGGACCGGATCTTTACCGGAAATGTGTCCACGAACATCTGAGACGCCACGCGCTGGACAACGCCACCACGGAAGATTTTGTGGGGATCGTCGAGGAACTGAGTGGACGAGATTGGGATCAGTTCTTCGACCAATACGCCTATCATGCCCACCATCCCGAGTTGAAAGCCGCCTACGACTGGGATGAGAAATCCCGGCTTGCCAAACTCTCCATCCAACAAACCCAGAAGCTCGGTCCCACCGTGTTGCTGTTCTCGGTCCCGCTGAAGGTCCGCTTCAAGGCGGATGGAAAACTCCACGACATGATCGCCCATGTTTCGAAAGGAGCCGAAGACTTTTACTTTTCCCTCCCCGCGCGGCCGGAATGGGTTCGAATTGATCCGGAGTTCGGCTGGCTCGCCCAAGTCGAGTTTTCCCCGCCGGCGGAAATGATCCACAAACAGTTGGTGGAAAAAGGGGATGTCATCGGACGCGTCTTTGCCGTCGAAAATTTGGGCCGGAGGCAGGACGCGACCTCCGTCGAGAGGCTCCGCCAGACTCTTCAAAACGATTCGTTTTGGGGCGTCAGGCTTGAAGCCGCCAAGGCCCTGACGCAAATCCACACGAAGACCGCCCGCACCGCGCTCATCCAATCCATCCGCCAGCCCGACGCGCGTGTCCGCCAGGAAGTGGTCCGTGGAATCGCGTCGTTTTATTCGGGGGACACGCCGGAAACGCTGCGGCGGGCGCTGGAGAACGAGTCCAATCCGGATGTTCAAGCCGTGGCTTTGCGCGCCTTAGCCGCTTATCCGCACATCCACACCCGGGAAATCCTGACCGAAAAGCTCAAGTCCAAGAGTTACAAGCAGAGACTAGCCCAGGCCGCGATCGAAACCATCCGAGCGCAGCGAGACCCCTTTTTCATCGAACCTCTCATGCAAGTGCTGCGGGAACGCGAATCGGAATTTACCAGCGCCGCTTTCGCCGAGGGATTGCAAACGCTTGCCAGACTGGCTGCTGATTTGGAATCCAAAGGTCCCAGCCGGGAATTCATCCTCCCGCACCTTCGTCATCCCAAGCAGGTCGTGCAATTGGCCGCCATCCGAGCCCTCGCGGAACTGGGAGATCCCCAAGCCCTGCCCGCGATCAACACATTCGTGGTGGAGATGAAGGACTCCCCGCGCCGCAAGGCCGCCGAGGAGGCGATGCGTGACTTGCGCTCCCGCCGCCGCCCCGCCGAGGAGGTCAACACCCTGCGTCAAGAGGTCCTCGATCTCCAAAAGCAGCAACGGGAGCTCCAACAAAAGTTCGACGAGTTGCGGAAACGCACCGAGGCCCTGACAACTCCCGGCGCCAGCAAGCCCGCCCCCGCCAGGAATAAGCCAAGCTCCAACCGCGGTTCCCGATGACGGCTTCCGCGCCTCTTCCCATCCCCGCCTCGCAGGCTGGTCAAATCGAGCCGCAGCAACCAGGGCGTCAACGCCGACAGGACTGCTCGGTCAACGACCGGTGTATCCTGGGGAGCGTGGATGTGTCGGAGACCCGCCCCAGCGCGCGGACAGATCAGAAGACTCCAGATTCTTTAACGTGCTGTGGCAGGTGGAAAAACGACCCAGCCACGCTCCTTTAGCCAGGGGACGGAGCGCCGATGGAATCGATGTGCTCTAGCCGGACGATTTCTCGATGCGCACCGCGCAAACCTTTAACTCGGCAGTATGAGTGGTGGGATCGTAACCCGAGCCGGTCAAGTTATTGACCGGCACATCGGCGAAGCTGAAGCTTGCGAACACGGTTCCTCGCGGGGATCGCTCCGTAGCCCGCACCTTGATCTTCACCGAACCGCGCCGGCTTGTCACCTTCGCCCAATCACCGTCCCGAAAGCCCCAGGCCACTGCATCCTGCGGGTGAATCTCCAAACTTTCCTCCGACAGCAGATAATCGATTCCCGAGGCGCGTCCGGTCTGAGTTCGGGTGTGGTAGCTTTGCAGTCGCCGTCCGGTGGTCAACCAGACCGGATACTCCGAATCGATCACTTCCGCCGGGTCGCGATAGCCGAGCACGCGAAACTTGCCTCTTCCATTCGTGAATTCTCCCACGTGCAGCATGGGCGTTCCCGGATGATCCGGGGTGGGCACCGGCCAATTCAAACTTTCCCTCGAGACACGCTCCCAGCTCAGTCCACCATAGGTCGGGGACAGCGAACAAAGCTCGTCAAAGACATCGCCTGCGGATTCATACTCGAACCCGGGCACGTCCAGACGGCGGGCGATCTGCGAAATGATCCACCAGTCGGGTTTGGCCACCCCGGGCGGCGGCACGGCCGCCCGCAATCGCTGCACTCTTCGCTCCGTGTTCGTGGCCACGCCTTCGGTCTCGGCCCACGCCGTTGCGGGCAGGACCACATGCGCCAACCGCGCCGTCTCCGTCATGAAGATTTCGATGACGACCAGGTGCTCCAGACTCTTCAACGCGTGCTCGCAATGAATCCGGTCCGGGTCCGAAACCACCGTGTTCTCCCCGTCGATCAGCATGGCGTGAATGGATTTTCCACACTCCTGCAAGGCCGTCACTTTCGTCATCGGTTGGCCTAGGTCCAGGTCCGGACGCTGATAAGCTTGCGCGAATTTGTCGCGCGCGGCGGCGTCGTCGATCCTCACGCTGCCTGGAAAGACGAAGGTCTCCGCACCGCAATCTCCGCAGCCCTGGATGTTGTTCTGGCCTCGCATCGGATTGATGCCGCCCCCTTCCACGCCCAGGTTCCCCGTCATCAGAGCCAGATTGCAAAGGCTCTGCACGTTATCCACCCCGCAAATATGTTCGGTAATGCCGAGGGTGTAGTAAATGCCACTGGGTTTGCCGCGCCCATAAAGCAAAGCCGCGCGCTCGATATCCACGGGCGGCACCTGGCAGATCGCGGAGGCCCACTCCGGACTGAACGCCTTGAGATGCCGCCGCCATTCTTCCCAGCCCTCCGTCCGGTTCTCGATGAATGCGCGGTCGATCAACCCCTCGCGCTCGATCACATGCGCCATGGCCAGCAACAACGCCACGTCACTGCCCACGCGAATCGGCAAATAGACGTCCGCCATCTCCGCCAATCGGGTCCGGCGCGGATCCGCCACCACCAGCGACGCCCCGCGCGCGATGGCTTTCTTCAAGCCTGTCGCGGCCACCGGATGGCACTCCGTCATGTTCGTGCCAATGCAGAAAATGACATCCGGCTTCGCCATGTCCGCGAGTGGATTAGACATCGCTCCCCGTCCGATGGTGGCCGCCAGACCGACGACCGTGGGACTGTGTCAAGCTCGACTACAGTTATCGATGTAATGCGTGCCGAAGCCGGCCCGGATGAACTTCTGCATGGTGTAGGCCGCCTCGTGAGGGGCGCGCCCGGAGGCGATGCCATAGACCGCGCGCCGGCCCTGCTTCCGCAACACCTGACGGAATCCTTCCGCCGCCACGTCCAAAGCCTCCTCCCAGCTCGCTTCCTTGAAAGTGCCGTCCGGCTGACGAATCAGGGGGTGCTTTAAGCGGTCCTCATGCTGAACGAAATCGAACGCAAACTGGCCTTTGATGCAGAGCGCGCCCTGGTTCGCAGGCCCATCCATCGCCGGTTGAACTCCCACCAGACGATCGCCCTTGGTCATCAAATCGACCGAACAACCCACGCCGCAATACGGACAAATCGTGCGGGTCTTGCGAATCTCCCCTGGTGCGTCCGCGGCTCGCATCGCTTTCTTGTCGGCCAGCGCCCCGGTCGGACAAGTCTGCACGCACTGGCCGCAAAAGGTGCAGGCCGAATCCTTCAATTTGTGGTCGAACTCCGTCGTGATCTGGGTCGCAAATCCGCGATTGCGAACACTGATCGCATAATCCCCCTCCTGCTCCGCGCACACCCGAACACATCGGTAACAGGAAATGCACAGATCATAGTCTCGCAAAATGAACGGGTTGTCGTCCTGACGATGACTGCGTCCGGACTGTTTCCCCTGAAAACGCCCATTGCGCGCCCTGTAGCGGTCGGCCAGTGTGGTCAATTCCTGAGAGGCATAGCCTCGCAAGGGATTGACCTCGACCTGACGGTTCTCGGAAACCACCAACTCCAGCAAGGTCCGCCGATGCTTCTCGATGGAGGGAGAAGTCGTGCGGACCTTCATGCCCGGAGCGGCCTTGGTCGTGCAGGAAGCCACGGGAGTCCGCATGCCCTCCACTTCCACAACACACAAACGGCACGCGCCAAACGCTTCGAGCCGTTCGTCGTAGCACAGAGTCGGGACTTCCCGCCTGGCCCGTCTCGCGACCTGATAAATCGTCTCGCCGTCGTGAAACTGAATCTCCTGGCCGTCGAGGGACAGAATGGACCGGACCGAACTCGGTGCAGAATTCATAAGAATGGATGCTCACGAGGCGCGAACCCGACATCAGTTCGCCACCGTCACGACGAAGATAACCGGGCGAATCCCGGCCTGACAAGCCGGCTGACGATCCGGAGGAAGAAAGCCGCCCGGCTTATCGACTGGCCCGAATGTCGTAGCAGTAGATCAGCTCCTGATCCCGGAGGTAAAGTTTGCCGTTCGAAATGACGGGGTGGGTCCAGATGCGCCCGTCGGGCGAGCGCTGAGTCGTCTGCGGGTCGAGTTTGAACCGGCCTTTTTCCTCCCAAGCCTTGGGCGATGCCACGGCCAATACCACCGTGCCGCTGCCTTCTTCCACGCAATACAACATTCCATCCGCCGCGCTGACTGCCCCTTTGCCCAGAGCCTTCGAGGCCCAAACTTCCGCGCCGCTCTTGAAGTCCTGACACACCCAGCCCGGTCCGTCAGAGTGGCCGTACAAATGGTCTCCGATCTGGATCACACCCCCGTGGTGATTCTTCATTACCTTGTTTTCGTACACGTCGGTGACCGAAAGATCATTCCCCAATTTGATCATCTTGCAGCCCACGCCATAACCCGCCGCCACATACACGTGACCGTCGTGATAAATCGGGGTTGGAATCACCGCCACGCGTCCGGGAAATCCTGACTTCCACAGCACCTTTCCGTCCGCTGCGTTCACCCCCACGATGTTCTGCATGGTCAATTGAACATATTGACGTTTTCCTCCGAATTCGAAGGGCACGATCGAGGCGTATTGCGCGCCATCGGTGAAATCCTTCGATCGCCACAGCACTTCTCCCGTTTTCGCATTCAAGGCCGCGAGGGCCCCCTGCGACCCGCCCGGAGTGCAAATCACTTGGTCGCCATCAACCAACACTGACTCGCAATAGCCCCAGCCCGGCACGCCTCCGCCCAGTTCCTTCATTTCCTTCGACCACACCACCGTACCATCCGACACTTTGGCGCACACTAACTTCCCCTGCCCGCCCAAAGCGTAAACGTAATCTCCGGCCACCGTGGGCGTGCCCCGCGGACCATCTCCCCACTTGTTCGGGTAACGCGAACCCAAGGGCGCGGACCAAAGGGCCTTCCCTGACTCCGCGTCGAAAGCCAGCATGTGCTCGGTCTGATCTTTCAAACCACTGGTGAAAAGTTTGCCTCGCACCACGGCGAACCCGGCGTATCCGAGGCCCCCTTCCCGTGACAGCCAAAGCCGCTTGGGACCTTCTTTGGGCCATTCCTTCAGGAGATTGCCTTCGTACGCATGGTCCTTGCGGTCGGCACCGCGCCATTGCGGCCAGTCCGCGGTCTGTACGGCTGGAGCCGCCATCGCCCAGAGAGCCATCACACAGGGGGCAGCGGCCATCCGGAGGAAATGCCGCGAAAAGGTAAGATTGAGCATTGAATTCATAGCATGTTCGAAACGATGGACGCTCGGATGAGGAACGTCATTCACCCCATGACACGGAGCAACGGCGGCGGTTACTACCAAATCTTGGCGCGAGATTCAACAGGCCTCCACATGGTATCGCCCTCCTTGATTTGGAAGGCGTCGTAAAATTCCTGCAGATTCACATGAGGCCCCACCGCGCGAAACTGGGCCGGCGAATGCGGATCCACCACGATCCTGCGCCGCAACTCCGCCTCGCGCCAGTTGACACGCCACAACTGGGACAAGGACAGGAAAAACCGCTGCTCCGGCGTGAACCCATCCACCCGCTTCCGTTTGGCGGGATCCCGCGCAAGCGCTCTCTGCATGGCCTCGAACGCGATCGACGTCCCTCCCAAGTCCGCGATGTTCTCGCCCAAGGTCAGCCGGCCGTTCACTTTCAAGCCCGGCAAAGCCTCGTAATCCCCGTACTGCTTCACGAGCTTCCCGGCGCGCGCCTCGAACTCGCGCGCATCGTCCTGAGTCCACCAGTCCTTCAAATTGCCGTCCGCGTCGAACTTCCGCCCCTGATCGTCGTAACCGTGGGTGATTTCATGTCCAATGACCACGCCAATCGCCCCGTAGTTCACCGCGTCATCCGCCGCCAGATCGAAAAAGGGCGGCTGCAAGATCGCGGCCGGAAACACGATTTCGTTCTGCAAAGGGTTGAAATAGGCGTTCACCGTCTGCGGCGTCATGTGCCATTCGGAACGATCCACCGCCTTCCCGACCCGGCCGAGCTGCCGCTTGGACTCCAAGGCCGCCGCGCGACGGATGTTGCCCACATAATCGTCCGTTTTGACGCGGAGCCCTTCGTAGGTCTTGAACTTTTCCGGATGGCCGATTTTCTGGGTAAACCGGTCAAACTTCGCCAGTCCTCTGGCGCGCGTTTCCGCCGACATCCAGTCCAGCTTGCCCAGGCGGTCCTGGAAAACGGCCCGCAAATCCTGAATCAACTCTTTCATGCGCACCCGGGCAGCGGGCGGGAAGTGCTTCTCCACATAGATCGCCCCCACCGCTTCGCCCACGCTTTGATCCAGGACGCGGGCCGCCCGCTGCCACCGCGGTTCCTGCCGCGGCTGCCCGCGCAACGCCGTTCCGTAAAACTCGAACGATGCCTCTTCCGCCTCCCGATGCAAATAGGGCGCCGCGCTGCGGATCACGTGCCAGCGCAAATAGGACTTCCACTCCTCCAGCGGACGCGCCCCCATTTCGCTCGCCATCGCTTCAAAAAACTTGGGTTGCCCGACGATCAAGGAATCCATTCTCGCCAGTCCAAGCTCGGCAAAATAGTCCTTCCACGCGGCGGATGGAAAACGCCCTCCCCATTCTCGAACCGGGAACTTGTTGTAGTTCGCCTCGGTATCGCGCAATTCCACGCGCGTCTTGCTCGCCTTTGCCAGGGCGGCTTCAAGCGCCAGAATGGACTTCGCTTTCGCTTCGGCCGCGCCGCTGTTGTCACCCGCCATGCGAAGCATGCGCGCGACATGCCGCTCGTACCCTTCACGCTGGCTGGCAAATCCCTCCGCAAGGTAATAGTCCCGATCCGGAAGGCCCAGCCCGCCTTGCCAGATCCGGAAGGCGTAGTGCGTGCTCTTCTTGGCATCCGGGCTCACTCCCGGCGAGAACGCCGCGTTCCAGTTTTCGAGATGCAGCCGCCCGAGCAAACGCCAGAGTTGGGCGTGAGACCGCAGGTGTTCGATCCGCTGGAGGTCTGCTTGGATCGGACGAAATCCGAGGGCGTCGATGCGTTGGGTGTCCATGGCCGAGCGATACAAGGCTCCCACGAGTTTGCCGCGGCGGCTTTTTTCACTCGCTGAAGCGGAAAGCTCCAGGATTTCGCGCACGAGCTCCCAATTGCGCTCCTGCAATTCCTCGAATCCCGACCAGCGCGATTTGTCACCCGGGACGGGGTTCTGCTTTATCCAGGTCCCGGCGGCAAACTTGAAAAAGTCGGTCTTGGGATCGACCGAGCGATCCATATGCGCAACGGAAAAGCGGAGGTTCTTCGCGGGTCCGGACTCCGCGGCGGTTCCCGGGGGAACAAGGCAGAGCAGGAGGACGCCCCCGAACATCGAGGGCCAGGACTTGGGCTTCAATCGCATGCCTGACCATGCGATACCCACCCCGCTTGATCAAGCCGCGAGCCGGGGCCTAAATCCGCGCGTAAGAATTCCGACGGGGTCGCGAAAGGTGTTTCGTGCGGCTGAAAGAGGCGCGGATTTAGAAAGGCCCGCTGTCGCGGGCATGATCGATGGAATGTCGATGATGCGAACTCGTCCATCGCACCTCCAGGCGTCGTGAAAACATGCGTTGCTGCGTGTTACCCGTGGATTTGGGCGGGTCCTTGATCATCGCTTCGCTTGGAATGGATCCTGCCACCTTCGCCGCGACGCATTGGACGCTTCTCCTGCCCGCCGCGCACGCGCAAGGCGGCACGGGCCGCGCGAAATCCAAGAATCATGCCGGCTCTACTCGCATCCACTCGACTTCTCCGCACGCAGGCACGGGACCCCACCGAAAGATGTCCGGGACGCGATGCAGGCATTCCTCCAACCGATAGGTTTCATCCCTTCCTTCCCTGCCCGTTTCCCTCCTTCGTCGGTGCCCCAGTCTGCATCCAGAAGTGAACAGTGTATCCACAGGTTGTCGGTGACCGGGTTGTCTTGGTAACGCAGACAGCCCTGTCTGCTATTTCGCAGGCTGCCCAGCCTGCGGGGCGACGAAGGGAACGAGGCGCGTGGAGAGCATGGAAGGGCTTTGTTCTTCACCCGCCGGGCCGACGGGCAGTCGGCGATACGGCAGCCTCAGACATCCTGACCTGGGGTGGAACCAGGATGAGCCGACCTGGCGGTAGATGAGACGGAGTTGGGTGGTCGGAAAGACGGTTTCTGTTTCAGTGAGGAGGATGCACATCTGGTGGATGGCGGCGCCCTGCAGCGTGTAATGCTCACGCGTATGTCGCAACAGTCCCTCCGACAGCAGCGCAGGCAAGGCCAGCAGGACTCCCCCGTTGGCGACATCATC
>VHDF01000114.1 GCA_016871495.1 Verrucomicrobiota bacterium
CACCCGTCAGCGCGCCGCCAAATCCTGACACCCTGTCAAAAACCTGGAAATCCCCATCAGGCCGCCAAACCCGCGTCAACATTGGCGATTACGCCCCAAATTGTCCAAAATCGCCACGACCTATGATATATCCGGGCTAGGCGCGTGGAGAGCATGGAAGGGCCTCGTTCTTCACCCGCCGGGCCGACGGGCCGTCGGTGATAAGGCAGGCTGGGCAGCCTGCGCCAAACTGCAGACAACTGATACGGTTTCCAAAGTTATTCATCCGCGGGCGAGGAGAGCCAGGAACAGCTCCCCGCAGCCGGCGGTGAATAACTTTGCCGCGCCGAAAAAAGGTTCTGGTGAAAAAGTCTTGCCCCCGAGGTCTGTTGCCTTCGGGGTGTGTGGCCGGCCCACATCCACGGATCAGGGAGTCGTCTGCCCACGAATCGCACGAATTACACGGATGAAAACAGGCTTTCGCTCGGTTCGATGAGAATCAGGATTTTCGACCGTCTGGATGGAACTCCAGGATAGCGATGAATTCTCCATCCATCCGTGTGATCCGTGGTTGCCCTAGAAAAGGATCAGCCGTTTTCCTTGGAACAGGCGCAGGTGGACCGGATTGATTTTCTGCGTTCCCGCGCGCATCCTCGTGTTGATGTCTTTGAAGGTCATTCTGGTGATGGCAGTCCTTATTCTAGCGCTTGCTTGGTTTGGGCTTCGAACGAGCCAGACCACGAGCGTCCTGCCCGCTCCTGTTTTGCCGGAGTTGGACCGCGCCGCTTTGGTCTTGGAGAACCGGCGGTTGCGGCAGACAAACGCCACGGGGCCCTTTACGGGTTGGATGACGACCTTCTACCCGGGGGGAACTTTGCAGTCGCGGTCTTTCGTTTCCAACGGGGTGTTGCACGGGGTTTCCCAGGGCTGGTTCACCAACGGGGTTTTGCAAATCGTGGAACAATTTGAGAACGGGGTATCGCACGGCACCCGGGTGAAGTATTTCGATTCCGGGGCGACCCAATCGGTCGGGCAGATTCAACAGGGCAAGATGGAAGGGGCGTTTGTGCGTTACCACGAGCAAGGCGGGATCGCGGAGAGAATCTCGCTTTCGAACGGGCTGCCGCATGGCGACTCCTTCGCCTACCATCCCAACGGACGGATCAAGGCCAGGGCGAAACTCGATCAGGGGCAGGTTGTGGAGTCGCAGAATTTCAACGAGCAGGGTGAACCCGTGACGAACAAGACCCGTTGACCGGGTTTGGGACGGGATCGCCGGATTTCCTTCCTCCGCGTCCTGGCGCCTCCGGATTATCGCAAGGGCAAGGGGGTGAGGCTCGGATCTGAAGTGGAGCGAGGAGGGATCGAGCTTACCGAAGCGGAAGGGTTCGCGTGCGTGATGGTGGAGACGAGATGCTTCAAACGATGGACGAATGCGAACTCGGACGCGGAGGTCCAATGGGCGCCGAACGAACGCGCAACCTTGTTGGCGATCGAACGCAGATCCTTGTCACATGAAACGGTTCGCTTGAGGTACACGCGGCTGTTGTAGTCGAGGTATCCCCCGATCTCGTCAACGTAGCATACCACATGCACCAGGCCGGGCATGCGAACCGCGATCAGGTGAGGGCGGAAACCACGCTGGCTCAGGATCTCGGCGGCGAGCGTGGCGTAGTCGTCGCAATCCCCCAACTCGGTCGCGAGAAACATCTCCGGAAGCTGTACTTCCTCGAAGAATTGATAGCGAAATTCGCTGAAGTAAGACGCGAATCGTTGCGGAGTCAGCTTGGGCTCCCTCCGAAGGTCGTCGAGCGTGACCGGGCGGGCTCCCAAGGTGGAACAAATCAAACCCGCAGCCAGGCAAAGCGAAATCCGCAGGGACCCCGGCAGGGGTAGGCGGACGCGCGAGGCGGAGAAATCGGAGCTACGGTCTCGCATGGCACCGGTGGAGTATGGCAAAAGCAGAACTCGATCTCCATCTGAATCGGCAGGAATTGGGGATGAGTTGAGGTTCGGAATCCGCCGGCGGTTGACGACGGTTCGTTCTGCAGGTGCTGGCGGAGCGCGGTGTTTGAGCCGAATCAGCTCGACGCGTCCGCAAATTGCCGACGCGCGCCGTTCACGTGGCTTCCTTACACCCAAGCCCGTCCGCGGAGAGCTTTTCCCGGTCGATGTCTCGCCCCTCAAGCCCTGGCCAGACGCTCGCCGCTTGAATTTGCCATGCCCCTTTGAAGAAACACCCTGAAGCGCCGTGAACGGCGCGCCCCGACGAAGTGTGGATGCAGGCCAATATGGCGCGGGCCGTCATGGACAGCCATGACGGAGTCTGGCAAGCTCTTGACTTCAGCCCGCATGGACCTTGCACCCAGGCAATTTCGATTTCAGACCTTGCGATGCCTTCGCTGGTCCGGGGCTTTTTTGGTGTTTTGCCTTGGCAGCCTGATGCCGTCCAGGGCGGCGGTCGAGGCCAAGGCTCATTGGTCCTTCAAGCCTTTGCAGTCTCCGGCGGTTCCCGAGGCCATCCCGGGCTGGAAACCGCGGAATCCCATCGATCGCTTCGTTCATTCCGGTCTTCGCCGGCGAGGACTGCGTCCTTCCGTCGAAGCCTCGAAGCCTGTGTTGCTGAGGCGCGCGGCGCTGGTGTTGACGGGGCTGCCTCCTTCGATCGAAGAGTGGCAGGCATTCCTGAAGGACCGCCACCCTGACGCTTACCGGAGGAGAGTCCAAGCGTATCTGGATACACCTCGACGGGCCGAGCGCTGGGCCAAGCATTGGCTGGACGCGGCGGGCTATGCGGACTCCAACGGTTATTTTTCCGCCGATACGGATCGTCCGCTGGCCTACCGCTACCGCGATTATGTCATTCGTTCGTTGCATCACGACAAACCTTTCGACCGATTCATTCGCGAGCAACTGGCGGGGGATGAAATGTCCGGGTGGAAACCGGGCCAGCCGGCGAATGCCGGCATCATCGAGCTTTTGGAAGCGACCCATTTTTTGAGGAACGGACAGGATGGATCGGGTGAGAGCGACGGAAATCCGGATGAAGTGCGGGTGGACCGTTACTACGCATTGGAGTCGAGCATGCAGATTCTGGGGTCGAGCCTTCTGGGGCTTACCGTGCAGTGCGCCAAATGCCACGACCACAAATTCGAGCCGTTCACGCAATCCGACTATTACTCCTTTCAAGCTTTTCTCTATCCGGCCTTCAACATTGAGCAATGGGTCAAGCCCAATGACCGCGTGGTGGAGGCCTCGCTGCCCGGCGAATTGGAAAACTGGAAGGTGGCGGAGAAACAGCGGGACACGGAGACGGAAGCGATTCGGCAGGAACTGGCGCGCTGGGTGCGATCGCATCGCGTCGAGGGCCGGACGTTGTTTGCCGACGACTTCGAGAGTGAGTCGGTCTCACGGTCGAGGTGGTCCAATCGAGCCCCCGGGGACGACACGGAGGGCGGATCGCCTCCGGTGACTTGGCAGGGCGAGGCGGGGCCCTCGGCCCGGGTTGAAAGGGGCAGTTTGCACATTATTGAGGGAGGTGGTTCAGGGGATCGTTGGATTTCGACGCGAGCGAGTTTCGATTGGAGGCCGGCGCGAACGAATGATTGGATCGAAGCCAGTTTTCTATTGAGGTCGGCCCGTGCCGGTCAGGCTGGCCGCGATGCGGATCGCATCGGCTGGATGATCGCCTTGCACGATTTCGACGACAGTTCTTCCACCCCTGGAGGCAACCTTCTCATCGATGGGAATCCGGGCGGTCCTTCGGCGATTTATGTGGATTATCCCGGTCCTGATTCCAAGAACCGCGGCAGCCTCGGAACCACCGGATATGGGCCCGGCCGGCGCTATGGCGTCAGGATTACCATGACCGGGGAGGATCGCTTTTCCATGCAACATTGGGTGGATGACGCGCCGGATGGACCGCCGATGGTGTTGAAGGGTGAAGATTTGCCGCCGGGCGGATTCGGTTTCGAGTATTGCTGCGGGCGCAGTTTTGAAGTGGATGACGTGCGCGTCGCCGTTTCGAGGAGGGAAGATCCGGCTTGGGCGAAGGCATCCTCGGAATTCGAGCAGGCATTTGCCGAACGGCAAAAGTCCGCCGACCAGCAGTTGCAGGAGATCGCCAAGCGCCGGCAGCCGCGTCCCGGGCAGGTGGCTTGGGTGAGCGACATGTCCGAGAAAACTCCCGTGGTGCGGGTCCTGAACAGGGGCAATCCCAAGACGCCGGGCGTGGTGGCGGAGCCCGCCTTTCCCGCCTTTCTGTCTGGTGTGGGCCATCTGCCGAAGGGAAGCCAGGCGGACGGGGTCGCGCAAGCGAGGGGGAGGCGGACGGCGTGGGCGGATTGGCTGACTCAGCCGGGATCGATTCAGGAAGGATTGCTCGCGCGCAATCTGGTCAATCGCGTGTGGTTGCAGATTTTTGGAACCGGGTTGGTATCGACGCCGGACAATTTGGGACAGAGCGGAGCCAACCCGACCCATCCGGAGCTGCTGGAGTGGCTGGCTTGGGAATTCGCCCGATCCGGATGGAGCCTGAAACGATTGCAGGCACTCATTTTGGATTCGGCGGTGTTTCGGCAATCGAGCGCTTCGCGAGCGGAGGGATTGGCGAAGGACTCCGCGAATGCAAGCCTGTGGCGATTCCCGGTGCGCCGGCTCGACGCGGAGAGCATTCGCGATGGCATGCTGGCCTCCAGCGGCATGTTGGGAGCCAAGAGCCATGGACCCTACGTGCCGACCGCGCGCAACGGGGCGGGGGAAGTGGTGGTGGATGAGAAGCATCCGGATGCTTTTGCGAGATCGATTTTCCTTCAGCAAAAGCGGACTCAGGTGGCGACCTTGCTTGGCGTGTTCGATGCGCCCTCGATCGTGTTCAATTGTTCCAAGCGCGAACCGACCACCATGCCTCTGCAATCGTTGAATCTTCTGAACTCCGAGTTTGCGGTTCGCCGCGGAGAAGACCTGGCCCGGCGGGTTTTCAAAGAAGCGGGTGGACACGAGCAGGATCGCCTCAACCACATGTTCCTCCTCGCCTTGGGGAGGCTGCCGCGGTTTGGAGAATCGATGGAATGCCGCGCGTTTCTGCGAAAACAAATGGAGTCTTACCGAACGCGGGAACAGGCGGGGATTCGCGCGTGGTCCGATTTGGGGCAATCGATGTATCTCATGAATGCTTATCTTTATCTCGAATGAAGGGTGCCTTTCACGCTTGGGGCCGCAGGTCGTTTCTCTGTTCCGCGGCGGGATGCCTGGGCGGCCTGGCTCTGGCCGATTTGCTTGCAGTCGGGGCCAAGGCGGGCAAGGGGACCGGGTCCGCATCCGCTCACGTTCCGAAGTTTCGTCCCAAAGCCAAGGCGGTCATCAGCCTTTTTCAACACGGAGGTCCGAGCCAGATGGATCTGTTCGATCCCAAGCCGGAACTGAATCGCTGGCATGGCAAACCTTATCCCGGCGGGTCGTTGGAGATCCATTTCGACAAACAAGCGGGAAACGTGTTGGGAGCGCCTTACCGGTTCCAGCCGCGCGGTCAATGCGGGATGGGATTGTCAGAGCTCCTGCCGCACACCGCGGGCATCGCGGATGACCTCACCTTGATCCGGTCGATGACGACGGGATCCGTCGATCACGAATCCGCGCTGCGCATCATTCACACGGGCCGGTTTCTCGCGGGACTGCCTTCCATGGGGTCGTGGATCATTTACGGGTTGGGGGCGGAAACTGAAAACTTGCCCTCCTACGTGGTTTTATCCGATCCGGGCGGACTGCCGGTGGACGGGGAGCGGAATTGGTCCGCGGGATTCCTTCCCGCCGTGTATCAGGGGACGCCTTTTCGGAGCGGACCCTCGCCCGTTTTTAATCTCCACACACCGGACCATTTCACGGAGGTGTCGCGGCGCCAGCAATTGGACTTTCTCAAGCGCATCAACGCGAGGCATGCCGCGCGATTTCCGGAGAATACCGAGATGACGGCGCGCATTGCCCACTTGGAGACGGCGGCGCGCATGCAAACGTCCGTGCCGGAGGCCTTGGACTTGCGCGGTGAATCGGAAGCGACGCGGAGGATGTACGGCCTGGACCGTCCGGAGACGGAAGATTACGGGCGCCGCTGTCTGCTGGCCCGCCGGTTGGTGGAGCGGGGGGTGCGCTATGTGCAGTTGTTCATGAGCGGCCAGCCTTGGGATACTCACGACAAGAACGCGGAGCGTTTGAAGGGGTTATGCGCCCGGACCGACCAACCCAGCGCGGCGCTGGTGAGAGATCTGAAGCAGCGAGGCATGCTCGACAGCACCATCGTGTTGTGGACGGGCGAGTTTGGCCGCTTGCCGGTGTCGCAGGGCAAAGACGGGCGGGATCACAACCGCCATGCGTTTTCGCTCTGGCTGGCGGGGGGAGGATTCAAGGCCGGGCAGGTGGTGGGGGCCACGGACGATTTCGGATATCGCGCCGTGGATCAGATCGTGAGTGTCCATGATCTGCATGCAACGCTTTTGCACGCCTTGGGTCTTGATCACCGCAACTTGCATTATCCTCACGAAGGCCGGGACACCAGTTTGACCGACGCGGAGGTGACCCATGCCCAGGTGGTGCCGGGGTTGCTGGCGTAGTGTGCACGCGCGGTGGTGTTCCGGTTTCCCGGTTGATGGAGTGAAATCAGAAGCCATTCAGCCGTTCTCATTTTGGTGGGTAGGGCGCGTCACTCCGTGCGCGCCGCCTTTGGAAACACCCGGTTTCGGCGCGCAGCGGAGTGCGCGCCCTACCTTGATCAGTCAAAATGAAAACTGCTGGAAGCCATTTTCTTGCTCTTGACCCTGCTCCTGCTCTTACTGGGGGAACGATGAGCCATCCTTACCACCGAAAACCGCGAAGCCCCGCCTGGCGGAGCGGTGATGATCGAAGCTTATGAAGATCGAACACATCATCTGCCAGATTCTGCGCGTTCCCCATGTGGCTGCCAAGACGGCCAGTTGTCAGGATGTCGTGCTGGTTCGCGTGCGCACCAGCGACGGGTTGGAAGGGATTGGCGAAGCCGATTCCTCTCCGGAGGTGGTGAAGGCCATTGTGGACGCGCCGTTCAGCCACAACATTGCCTCGGGCCTGAGGGAGATCTTGAAAAGCGAGCATGCCCTCGAACACGAGCGCCTTTGGCAAAAGATGCTTCGGCGCACTCAATATTTCGGCCGATCCTCGGTGGGCATTACCGCGATGAGCGCGGTGGACATGGCGTTGTGGGATCTCAAGGGCAAAAAGTTTGGCGTCCCCATTCACACGTTGCTGGGCGGCAAGCAGCATGCCCGCTTCCCGGCTTATGCGAGCATTCTTTTTGGGCGCGACGGCCACGAGACGGCGGAGATCGGGAAGCGCTGGGTGGAGCGGGGATACCGGGCGGTGAAGTTCGGTTGGGAACCCATGGGCCAGTCGGAGGCGCTGGATTTGGACCTCGTGAGCGGGGCGCGCCGGGGGCTTGGCGCCGAGAACACGCTGCTGGTCGATGCCGGTTGTGTCTGGGATGCGCGCACGGCTCTGCGCCGGGCGCAGCAATTCGCCGAGTTCCGCATCGGATGGCTGGAGGAACCGCTGAGGCCGTGGGACGTCGATGGCTATGTCTGGCTGCGGGATCGTTCACCCGTGCCGATCGCCGCGGGGGAGGCCGAATGCGGAAGGGAATCGTTTCGACCTCTGATCGATCGCCACGCGCTGGATGTGTATCAGGTGGATATTTCCCGGTGCGGATTCACGGATGCCGCGTTCATTCGCTCCCGGGTGGAGGAAATCAACGCCCGGCTGTGCAACCATTGTTACACCAGCCCGCTGACCGTGGCCGCAAGCCTGCATTGGCTGGCGACGTGCAGAGACGCCTTCCTGTTCGAGGATTGTGTGGACGAATCGCCGATGCGGCATGAGCTGACGCATGAAAAAATGCAGGCGGGTCGGGACGGTTTCATTCAGGTTCCGGAGGGTCCGGGCCTAGGCGTGACGTTGAACGAGGATTTTGTGAAGCGCTACCTCGTCGCGGAATCGAGCTAGCGGCCCGCATGCAGACGGGCCCGAGAACCAGTAACCCCTCAGTCATCCATGAAAACGACGAAAGCCGTCCACGGAGTGTTGCCGGTTTTCCAAACGGCCTATGACGATGACGAATCCATCGATTACGGGACCGTTGAAAGGGAAATCGAGTGGCTTTTCGATCACGGGGCGGATGGCGTGGTGATGGCGATGGTGTCGGAGGTTCTCCGGCTCTCCTCGGATGAGCGGATGAAACTGGCGGAGATTGTCGTCAGGAAAGCGGCCTCCCGCGGTGCCGTTGTCATCAGTGTGGGTGCTGAATCCTCGAAAGTGGCCGAGGAATTCACGAGGCATGCCGAGGCGGCCGGTGCGGATGCCGTGATGGCGATTCCACCGGTGAGTGTGCCGGTGCCGGAGGCAGAGTTGGAATCGTATTACTCGAGGATTCTGAACGCGTCGGATCTTCCGGTCATTGTGCAGGATGCGAGCGGTTATGTAGGCCGGCCCATGAGCATTGAACTGCAAGCCCGGCTGCTGGAGGAATTCGGCGCCGATCGAGTTTGGTTCAAACCCGAGGCCACCCCGATTGTGCCGCGATTGATCGAACTGCGCCAAGCCACGGCCGGAAAAGCCAAAGTCTTCGAGGGCACGGGCGGGATTGCCCTGGTGGAATCGTACGCTGTGGGCGTGGCGGGAACCATGCCGGGGGCAGACCTTATTCAAGCGCTGGTGGCGTTGTGGCGCGCGTTGACCACAGGGGACTCCGCCAAGGCGGCTGCCATTCATCGACCCCTGTCCGAACTCATCGGTTTGCAAACCCGTTTGGACGCGTTTCTGGCCGTGGAGAAGCACTTGCTGCACCGGCAGGGAGTCTTTCCGAGCACGAGAATACGAGGTCCAGTGGGCTGCCGGTTGGATGCGGAAACGCTGTCCAAAGTCGATCATCTCTTCGACCATTTGAGTGAAGTCGTGGAGGCGCGAAAAGACGGCGCTTTATGAGTGGAGGTGGGGACTCCGGAGCCACGGAGGCGGGAATGGAACGGCCCACGCGAGTTCGTCATCGGGTGTTGGCTGGACTGTGTTTGGCGGCGGCATTGGCGTATTTGTGCCGCAATGTGGTGGCCGTGGCGGAGAGCACTCTTCGCAACGACTTGGGTTTGACGAAGCAGGAATCCGGGTGGTTGATGAGCGCGTTCTTTTTCAGTTACGCGCTGGGCCAGATTCCTTGCTCGAGTTTGGGCATGAGATTTGGGCCTCGCCGGGTTCTGCCTGCCCTGGCCGCCTTGTGGTCGGCCGCGACACTGGCCGCGGCCTTTGTTTCCGGCCTGGCGTGGGCGGCGTGTTGGCGGGTGGTTCAGGGCCTGGCGCAGGCCGGCCTTTTCCCCACCACCACACTGTGTTTGGCTCGATGGATTCCGCAGTCGGATAGGGCCACCGCAACCGGATGGCTGACGAGTTTCATGTCTTTGGGGGGAGCCTTGTGCGCCTGGTTAACCGGTTGGATGCTGGAATGGCTGGATCCGCGAGTGGCGCCGGGATGGAACTGGAGGATTACGTTCCTTGTTATTTCGATGCCTGGATTGATCTGGGCGGTCGTGTTTTGGCGATGGTTTCGAGACCATCCGCGGGAACATGGCGCGGTGAACGCGGCGGAGATTCGAAGGATTCGACCGGAAGGTGAAACCCTGGGGAGCGAGGCCGGGGAGGGTTTGGCGCAAGGCGCTCGCGTGAATCCGGGTGGAACGCCCTGGAGGACCCTGGCGGGGAGCGCAACGTTGTGGTGGATTTGTTTGCAGCAGGCGTGCCGTGCGGCGGGATACATTTTCTTCGCGAGCTGGTTTGCGACGTATTTACAGGAAACGCGCGGGGTTGGGGTCGCGAAGTCGGGTTTCCTGAACATGCTTCCGCTGCTCGCGGTGGTGGGCGGGAGTCTGGTCGGGGGCGGGGTGTCGGATTTGATTTGGAGGCGCACCCGGAGTCTGGCTCGGGCGCGATGCGGTCTGAGCGCGGGATCTTTGATCGGATGCGCGGTTCTGATTTTCCTGTCCAAGAGCTTGCAGGATCCTTTGAGCGCGGTCCTGGTGATCAGCGCGGGGTCATTTCTGGCGGGACTGGCCTCGCCTTGCGCCTACGCGTTAACGATTGACCTGGGCGGGTCGCACACGACTACGGTGAATGCGACCATGAACATGATGGGCAACCTCGGCGCTTGGGCCTTTCCCATCGTGGTGCCCTGGATTCTGGAGCGGTTTGGAGGGTGGGACGCGGTCTTGTGGGCCTTCGGCGGCTTGCACTTGATGGCGGCGGCGGCATGGATGATGGTGCGGACTGATCGACCGGTCGTGGCGTGAGGAGGGAGGCCATGAGTTGGGGATCAAGGAATCCCTTTTGACCCTTGCGTGGTCGGGGAGGGGTCCGGCAGCTTTGCGGCTGTGTCGCAGATGTTAAAGTCTTCGGGTGCCATGGGGTTCGCCACGCTGGTCAGCCGCGTTCTCGGCATGGTCCGGGAAATGGTTTACGCGGGTTACATGGGGGACAGTCCGGTCGCGGGCATCTTCAAGCTCGCCTACACGATCCCCAATCTGTTTCGACGGTTGCTCGGGGAAGGGGCTTTGACGGCGGCATTCATTCCCACCTTCAAGGATAAGGAGCGCAAAGAAGGGGAGGCATCGATGTGGGAATCGGCCAACGCCGTCCTCTCGGCCACCCTGGTGGCGACAGGGGTGATTGTGTTGCTGGCCTGGGCGGGCTTAAGCGCGGCGCTGGCGAGTCAGGCATGGAGTGGCGAAACGAGGCTGGTGCTGGAATTGACCCGGTTGATGTTTCCTTACCTGATGTTGGTCTGCGTGGCGGCGATCCTGATTGGAATGCTGAACTCGAGAGGCCATTTCTTTGTGCCCGCCATGGGCGCGGCCATGCTCAATGTGGTGATGATTCTGGCCGTTTTCTTGATCGCGCCCCGCTTTGGAGCTTCACTCGAGCAGCAAGTGTACGGGCTTGGGGTGGGAATCTTGCTGGCCGGCGTGGCGCAGGTGATTTACCAGGTTCCCACGTTGTGGAAGCAGGGATTTCGATTCCGGTGGATCACTCCCTGGAAGCACCCGACGGTCGTGGAGGTCACTCGGAAAATGATACCGGGGACCCTTGGCGTCGCGGCATTCCAAATCAATGTTCTGTTCACTCAACTCCTGGCGTTTCATGTGGATCCCGTCATCAACGCCGCATTCGATTATGCCGTGAGGTTGATGGAGTTCCCGCAGGGGATCTTTGGGTTGTCGCTCGCAACCTACCTGCTGCCGACGTTGTCCGGGATGGCGGCGGAAAAGAAATATCCCGAGTTTCGATCCACTTTGGTGCGGGGTCTGGAGCATCTCTTGTTCGTGAACTTGTTCGCCTCGGGTTTGTTGCTGGCCCTGGCGGAGCCGATGGTGCGGCTGATCTTGGAGCGAGGGGCGTTCACCGCGACTTCGACCGATCGCGTGTCGTTCGCCTTGACTTGCCTGGCACCAGGCTTGGTGTTTTTTTCCATGGTCCATGTGCTGGCCCGCGCGTTTTACGCCCTGGGCGACACGAGAACACCGATGCGGATCGGGGCATTCTGCCTGGCGATGAATCTTCTTTTCGCGTGGTGGCTGATTCCTGCATTCCGGCAGGGAGGCATGGGCATCGCTAATACTCTGAGTTCACTGATGAACGTGGGCCTGCTTCTTTTCGCGCTGCGCAAGAAGTTGCCCGCGATCGATTTTTCGGGGATGAAACGATCCGGACAAGGCATGCTGGCCTGCGCCGCGCTGGCGTGTTTGGTGGCCCTGGGCGTTCGGATGATGTGGACCCAGTGGTTGGGCCATGCCACCCTTCCGGCTCGGCTGGGAGAGGTTTTTGGGCCGATTTTGATTTCTGGATTGGTGTACGCCGCGGTCTCGTGGTGGTCAGGTATTTCATCAGCCAAAGAGATTCTGAGGCTGGCCGGTTCCAAGTTTCGGTCCTGGACTGGGTTCCAAGGCACCGGTTAGGCAGGGTCATACGGCACAACGCCATTCCGGAATGGTGACGCGCGGATTGAGCTGCAACCCTGATCCACGGGTAATTCGGTAGCGATTCAAAAAAACCGCTTCAGGACGCATCAGATGTGAATTGTTCTCTTGCAATGTTATATACATCATGTATTTATTTCGCATGCCAGCTCGCTTGCCCGTCCAAGCCAAGTCGCCGTTCGCCATCGATCCCAAGCCGCTCGACGAGACCGCTTCGTCTCATGCGGGGCTCTTGGCCACTTCGCGCGTCTATCGCTCGCTGAAGCTCCCCGA
>VHDF01000115.1 GCA_016871495.1 Verrucomicrobiota bacterium
TTTTGAACGACGGCTTGCTCAGATGAGCGCGTGAACTCCCGCCGAATTTCGAATGGCCTGCTCGATCAAGCCGGCCGGGTGTTCCTGAGTTTACTCCCAGCGCGATCATCACTCCGTCCGATGGGCCTGGCCTTGGGGTTGGTCCTGGCTCCCTTGATCCAGGCCCAGCGTCCGCCCTCCACCAACGCCCCACCCGTTGAACCACCCTCCTGCCGGGTTCGGTATGAGGCCTCCACGGAGCCGGGCGGCCTGGCGGCTTTCGTCATGGAGCGCGACGGAAGATTCCTGGCCACGATTCCCGGCCGAGGACGGAATGCGTACGGCAGGCCGTTGTTTCAAAATCTTCAGTGCAGCGATACCCCTGCCCTGCCCCTGGCGCGACTGGAGTTTCGCGATCCCTCGGCCAAGCCGGGCGTTCACCACCTTGATCACGCTCGTGCGGTCCACACCACGGGCACCCGATCCAACTAGATTGCTTCCCATGCCACCGGGCTCACGAGACACAGACCGATTGCTCGTTTTTGTCAAAGCTCCCGTGCCCGGAACGGTCAAGACGAGACTGGCCGCTACTTTGGGAAGTGCCGCAGCCTGTGAGGCGTATGAGACGCTGGTGCGCCATCTCCTTCGCCAATTCCGCGGATTTTCCAGCGTTTCACTCTGTTTCACGCCCGACGATCAAGCGTCGCGGATCGAACCTTGGCTCGAAACGGGCTGGCAATCGCGCCCTCAAGGCCCGGGCGATTTGGGTGACCGTTTGAACCGGGCCTTTGACGAGGCCTTTGCACAAGGAGCTGAAAGAGTCATTGCCCTGGGATCCGACTGTCCGTACGTCACCGCTTCAGACGTCCGCACCGCATTTCGCCGGCTGGGCGGGTGCGACACGTTGGTGGGTCCCGCCACGGACGGGGGTTACTGGCTCCTGGGATTGAAGCGTTCTCAGCCCGCACTCTTCTGGGGAATCCCGTGGAGCACGGACCAAGTGCTGGGTGAGACACTGCGCCGGTGCAAAGAGGCGAAACTGAAGATCGATCTCATGGGAATACTCGAGGACGTGGACGACCTCGCCGCCTGGCAGCGCTTCCTTTCTTCGACGGGAGCTGCTCTCGGCAATGCCTGAGCTTTGAGCTGAATTTTCCCCGGTTGTGGATTGAGCTTTCGTCCGGTTTACCCTAGGGTTCGGAGGATGAAAATCACCGAGGCGTTGCTCGCGGAACATGTGGTGTTCCACAATATTTTCGATCATCTCGAGTCGCGCATTCCGAAATTGAAGACGCTGGGTGAAGTGCGCGCGCTGGCCGCCCTGCTGGAATCGCTTCTCGAAGCCCATTCCGCCGCCGAGGACGAACTGTTGCTGGCGCCGCTGGAACATTACATCGAGCAAATCGGGCAGCATTCGATCTTCCACCAGGAGCACGAAGCCATCGACGAAAACCTGGCGAGGGTTCGGGAAGTACGACTCGTGAAACAGGCGAAGCGCCACTTGCTGGCGGCGGTGCTCGCTTCAAGGCACCATTTTGACAAGGAGGAGCGTGTCATCTTCCCGCTGGCGGAACGATCCCTCAAGGCCAAGTCACTCATCAATCTTGGACACTCCTGGCTGCATTCTCGCGAGGCCCGATGAAGCACCGCCGGCCAGCCTCGCCCCTTCCCCGCCGCCGCTTTCTCGCGGGTAGCGGCGCGGCTCTGGTGGGAACCCTCGGCCTGAGTGAAATCTCCGCCCAGTCGCCAGGACAGCGGCCTCCAGCCCACCCGGGCGTCGAGGTGCTCAATCCCCGTCATCGCGTTCCGGTGGGACTCATCATCGACGATTCGACCTGCCTGGTGAACACGAACAAGTTTGCGATGCCTCAGTTCGACGAGGCGTTCGCTCAGGCCAACCCGGTTTATCGCCGCCCCTGGCGGGATTGGCCCAATGAAATCCCAGACGGCTTCGTCCGGAAGTTCGGCGAATGGTGCGCTTCCGAGGGAGTCAAAGGGAAGTACAGCGTCGTCCCCTACCCGGCCTGTGTCGGCAGGCTCGACCGCCAACTGCCTGGTTGGAGCGCTCAGGCGCTGCGCGAGTCCATTCAATTGGTGCGCGAGGTTCTGCTTCCCCATTGGGACATTCATCCCGAAATGGTGACTCATACCCGGGTCATCGATCTCAAGACAGGCCATCCGCATGCGGATCACTCGCTGAAATTCATGGAGAACTGGGAGTGGACGACGGGAAGGAGCGCGGACGAAATCGCCTCCTACATGGCTTACGCCTTGCGCATTCTCAAGGACATCGGACTGCCGTGCGAAGGGATTACCACACCGGGTGGATTCGGCAACAAAGCCCGGCCCCAACTCGCACAGGCGTCGTTCGAGTCCGTGCGCTCCGTGTTCGGCGCCGAAGTGCCCCATTACTTCAGGGATCTTTTTGATCAAGGGACGCGGAGCGTCGCCCCGATGGTGCAGAATGCCTCGGGACTCGACTCGGAGGATCCTCGCTGCGTAGTGAGCATCCTCGGGTGCACGGGAGATTGGACCGGGGGGTGGGATTGCACCAATCCGGTCGGGGCGGACCGGTTTATCTCACCCGATGGAAGCACGGGGCGCATGGTGGAAGTCATTGAGAGAGGGGAGCCCGCGATGATGGTTTGCCATTGGACGGGCATTTACTTCAACGGCTATGAACTGGGATTCCAAGTCTTTCGGGAAGTAGTCAAACGCTTGAAATCGCGTTTCGATCATTTGATCTGGGTGAAACTCAGCGAACTCGCTCGCTACTGGGCCGCCAAGGAATTGACCCGCATGGAATCCCGGGGCCGCGTGGTCGAACTGAAGGCGCCTTACGCCTGCCCGGATTTCACCCTTCGGCTATCGGATGTATCGAATCCGGCGCCCAAGTTTGGCCGGATTGCGCCCCTGCAACCGTTGCAGGAAGTTTCTTCCGCGAAGCATCTGGAATCCGGCACGTGGTGCCGCGACCACGGGCGCATCCTGGCCTGCCTCGCGCTTCCGAAGGGTGCTTCGAGCTTGGAACTATGAAGCGGCGCCTCCACCGATCCATTCGAGCATTGGGACGGTGCTTGCTGCCGCTCTGGCTTGTCCAAGTCCTGTCTTGTCCAGGAGCCGAGCCTCCTGGGATGGCGCGGGCTGGGGATCATTGGGCCTTCAAGCCCCTGAGCCAAAATCCAACTCCGGGCCAGCGACTGGGAAAGCTCAGTTCCTCCGAGGCCATCGACGCCCTCATCCGGGCCAAACAGCGCGAGCATGGCTTGAACTTCGTTTCGGAAGCGCCTCGCTTCAGATTGTTGCGGCGGGCGAGTTTCGATCTGACCGGATTGCCCCCTTCTCCCCGAGACCTTGCGCTGTTCGTGGAGGACCGCAAGCCGGGAGCATGGGCGCGAGCGCTGGATCGCCTGCTGGCCTCTCCTCACTACGGAGAACGCTGGGCGCGTTGGTGGCTCGATTTGGCTCGCTATGCCGATACGAATGGGCAGGACGAAAACAAGGTCATGTCGAATGCCTGGCGGTATCGCGACTGGGTCATTCGCGCCTTCCAAAACAATCTCCCCATCGATCAATTCATTCAGCTGCAGCTTGCCGGTGACCTGTTGCCGGCGGAAGGTCTCTCGGATGCGGGGCGCCATGATCGATGGATCGCCACGGGCTTGCTCGTCCTGGGCCCGAAAATGCTCGCCGAACAGGATAAGCCTAAAATGGCCCTCGACATCGTCGATGAACAAATCGACACCGTCGGTCGCGCCTTCCTCGGGCTCACCATCAGCTGTTCCCGCTGCCACGATCACAAGTACGACCCCATCCCCGCGCGCGATTACTACGCCTTGGCCGGCATTTTCAAATCCACGCGAACCATGGAGCATTTCGACTTCGTCTCGAAGTTCAATGAACGCTGGCTGGCCTCGGAGGAAGCCGTCTCGAAATGGAGAAAGCATCGCGACAAAACCGACAGGCTGGCCAAGGAGATCGAAGCCGCAGTCCGGAAAGCCAACGAGGCGCTGGGAAAACCACTGCCGGAAAAGCCACGTGAGAAATATCCACGCGACACCCTTCTGGCATTGATGGCCCTGGAAGCTGAACGGGAAGCACTCAAGCATACCGCGCCTCCCGAGCCCCCTCGAGCCCTGGCGGTCCAGGAAGGTTCCATCACCAATCTTCCCGTCCTGATCCGTGGAAATCCTCTCACCCCCGATCCACTCCCGGTCCCGAGGAGTTTCATCACTTGCGCACAACGATCCGCTCCCGCCCCCGCGGTACCCGTCCACGCCAGCGGACGGCTCGAACTGGCCGCGTGGCTGACGAGTTCCGATCACCCGCTGACGGCGAGAGTCTTTGTCAACCGGGTCTGGCAGGCCTTTTTGGGTGAAGGATTGGTGCGGAGTTCGGACAACTTCGGACTTCGGGGAGAACCTCCCACTCATCCCGAGTTGTTGGATTGGATGGCGGCTGAATTCATTCGCTCCGGCTGGGATCTCAAGAAGCTTCATCGCGCCATCCTGCTTTCACGAGCCTACCAGCAGGATTCCGTCACGGTTGCCTCGAACTCCGGACGGCGAGAACTCAGAACGGCGTCCGCCACGTCGCCGTCCTTGCTTTCCGGATTCCCGCGCAAACGTTTGGAAGGCGAGATGGTCCGGGACGCGCTCCTTGAAGTTTCCGGCCAACTCGATCGCACCCAAGGCGGGACCCTGGTCGATTGGAAAAACAACGAGTACACGCCGCGGGATCAGGCGCCTTTCCAGTCGAAGCGGCGCTCGATCTATCTTCCTGTCGTCCGGGACCGGGTCTATGACATGTTCTCGATCTTCGACTGTGCCAATCCCAGCGTGGGTGCGTCCCGGCGTGACGCCACCGTGGTGTCGCATCAAGCGTTATACTTCCTCAACAGCCCGGATGTCGTCGAGGCCGCGATCCGCCTGGCGCGCCGCGCTACGGACGAAGCCGCGACGGAATCGGGCCGTCTGGCCCAGGCCCACCGCATCGCGTTGGGCCGTGATCCTGCGCCACGCGAGATGCGTCGGGCGCGGGAATTCATGGTGGCCTTGCGCGAAGTGCCTTCCAAGATTTACGCTTCCGCGGCGGACCCGGTGTTCGCCGCCTTCTGTCACGCGCTGCTTGCCTCCAACGAATTTCTTTATTTGGACTGATCATGCCGCACGACCTGCCCCACCCCGTGACCCGCCGTCACATGCTGGCCCAATGCGGCCTTGGTTTTGGCCACCTCGCGTTGGGGAGCATGCTTTCGCCCGGGACGGCCCAAACCGTGGCTTCGGTTCGACCTTTGTCACCGAAAACGCCGCCGCTGTCGCCGCGCGCCAAGCGAGTCATTTTTCTCTTCATGCACGGCGGTCCTTCCCACGTGGACACTTTCGACTATAAACCAAGGCTTTTTCAGGACCATGGCCAGCCCCTGCCTTTCGCCAAGCCACGGGTTCAGTTTGCCAAGACCGGCAATCTCGGCCGCCCGCTCTGGGAGTTTCGTCCCAGAGGCCAGTGCGGGGCCATGGTCAGTGACCTGTTTCCATTGACCGGAGCGCGGTCCGATGACTTGTGCTTCCTCAAGACGGTGCATGGTACGAACGAAGCGCACGGGGGTGCATTGCTCAAACTGCACACCGGTTCGGACACGGCGATCAGGCCGAGCATGGGATCATGGATCTCTTACGGGCTTGGGACTGAGAATCAAAGCTTGCCGAGTTTTGTGACGATCAATCCAACCCTCGGCCACGGCGGCGTCGGCAACTACGCCAGCGCATTTTTGCCTGCCGTGCATCACGGCACACGCATCGGGGGCGACGTCCCCGTGGATCAGGCCACCATCCGTTACCTCCAGCATGCCTCCAGCCACCCGGACCTGCAGCGATCGCAACTGAAGCTGATCGAATCCATGAATCGCGACCATTTGGCGGACCGGGGAGGGGATGCCGCGCTGGAAGCTCGCATCGAATCCTTCGAGCTGGCTTTTCGCATGCAGACCGAGGCGCCCGAATTGCTCGAATTGCGCGGGGAAAGCGACGCGACCCGGCGGCTTTACGGATTGAACGAGCCTGCGACGGGCACCTTCGCCCGGCAATGCTTGCTCGCCCGGCGCTTCAGCGAACGAGGAGTCCGATTTGTCCAGGTTTCCCATGGTTATTGGGATCAACATGACAAACTCGCCGAAGATCATTCGCGCCTTGCGGCCGAGGTGGACCGCCCCATCGCAGCCCTGCTCCACGACCTGAAAGCGCGAGGCCTCCTGGATGAAACGCTGGTGATTTGGGGAGGCGAGTTCGGACGCACCCCGACCCTTCAGGGTTCCAACGGGCGCGATCACCATCCCCACGCTTTCACCATGTGGATGGCCGGCGGAGGGGTGCGCGGCGGCTTCAGCTACGGGGTGACGGATGAATATGGGTTCTACTGCGTTGACCAAAAGGTGCACGTGCACGATCTTCACGCCACCGTGCTGGCCTTGCTGGGCATCGATCACGAAAAGCTGACCTACCGTCATGCAGGCCGGGATTTCCGGCTGACCGATGTCCATGGCGACGTCGTTCGAGCCATCTTCGCCTGACCTGATGCGTTCACACCATTTCCCGGTTCCATTGCATCCGGCTCGCGGTGACGAGTCCGCCCTGGAGACCTGAAACCCGCACACCCCGGGTATGGGCACCTGGGACGCTGCCATCCCTCCGGGATGCACATGCTTGGGCGACCCGGCGGCCCGGTGGTATCGTCGCTACGCTCCTCAACCACCGGCTAAAAGCTGGCAAGCCTCCGGCTTGCGACTGAGCCGCTTCACGTCACGCTGGTCTCACACCCTTTGTGCATCCGTCCCGCATCTCCCGCTTGGGGTCAGGGTGTCTGAAGCCACAGCCTGGATCTGGCCGGCGCGCAAGTCCGCCACGCACTCCACGTGCTGGGTTTGGGGAAACATGTCCAGCGGGGTGACTTGTTCCAACCGATAACCTTGATCGCAGAGTGCGCGCAGGTCGCGCGCCAGAGTGGCCGGGTGACAGGACACGTAGAGAATCTGCCGGGGGCGCGCTTCAATCAAAGTGTTGAGGGAAGACGGGCTGCACCCAACGCGCGGGGGATCGAGCAGCACGCAACTTGAATCCGGGGGAAATCGCCGGACAAGGTCTGGCAGCAACGTTCCCGCGTCGCCTTCGATGAACTCACCGTTGGCGGCCCCGAATCGCCGGGCGTTGTTCCGGGCCGCCTTGATGGCGGGCCGGTCAAGTTCGACCCCCAGGAAGGATTCCACCGAACTGGCGAGCTGGATGCCAAAGAATCCCACCCCGCAGTACACATCGATCAAATGCCGGGCGCCGCCGGAAAGGACACTGGCCCTGACCGTTTCCACCAGGGCCGGAAGCAGGTGAAAGTTATTCTGGAAGAACGAATCCCGCGGAACCTCCCAATCCTCCGGCATCACACGAATAACCACTTTCAAACCGCCTTTCGGGGGCGGATGCGCTCGAACTTCCGCGATCTGCGCATTCAGCGCCTCCTCCGCGATGGGGCATGACTCGATATCGATGACCAACCGGCTGGAACCTTTCAGGAATCCAACCCTCAGTCGTTGCTCAGGCTTGCACCACTGGCTACGCAGCATCAGGCGGTTGCGATAGTGATAGGGTTGTGGACACGGGATCACATCCGCGACCGGCGGGCGCTCGAATCCCCCGATTCTTTCGAGAAGATGGACCACCTGCCGGTGCTTCGCTTTCAATTGAAGCGGATAGGCGGCGTGTTGATACTGGCAGCCGCCGCATTCGCCATAATGTTGGCAAACGGGCGGGACTCGCTCCGGCGAGGCGCGCAGCACTCTTAACAAGCGGGCGCGCGCGAAGCGCTTCTTGGATTCCACGACTTCGGCTTCGACCTGTTCGCCTGGCAAGGAGAAGGGAACGAAAACGACACACCCGCGATGGCGAGCCACCCCTTCTCCGCCAAAGGCCAAATCCTCCACTTCGAGAACCAGAATTTCGCCCGGCTGAGGGGGGGGACCATTCGGCTCCGGACCGTCGGAATTCACGCTTGAGCCGCCACCTTCACCGTCGTGTCGCGACCGAGCGCCGCGCGCACCTTGGCCAGAGTGCTTGCCACGGTGAGGCCGTGCAGCTCGCGCAGATAATCGACGGTCGAGGCATGTTCGACAAAGACATCCGGCCAGCCGACTCGAACGACTGGCGTGGCAATGCGTCGCTCGCTCAGACACTCCAGCACGGCGCTGCCGAATCCGCCCATCAAAACATGGTCCTCCATCGTGACAACCACGTCCGCGGCGCTGGCGAAAAAGCTCAGGCTGTCCTCGTCCAAAGGCTTGAAGAATCTCGCGTTGAGAATGGCACAGTCGAATCCTTCCGCCAGCAAGGCCTGGCTGGCCTTATGGGCCAGGCCCAACATGTTGCCGAGACTGATGAAGACGACTCTCCGCGTCCCCTCGTGAAAGTTCTTCACCACTTCCGCCTTGCCGATTTCCAACAACTCAGGCTGATCCTTGATCGGAATCCCCTCGCCGGCCCCGCGCGGATATCGAATGAACACCGGATGCTTCTGGTGCGTGGCGGTGAACATCATGTCCACCATCTCGTCCTCGTTCTTCGGCGCCATCCCGACGACATTCGGCAAGCACCGCAAATACGCGATGTCGTACAGCCCGTGGTGAGTGGGTCCGTCGTTGGCGGAAAGCCCCGCCCGATCCATGCAGAAAATCACGGGCAGATCCTGCAAACACACGTCGTGATGAATGCAGTCGTAGGCCCGCTGCAGAAAGGTCGAGTAGATGGCGCAGACGGGACGGAAACCCATGGTCGCCATGCCGGCCGCAAAAAGCACCGCGTGTTCCTCTGCAATGCCCACATCATAATAGCGGGACGGCATCGCCTTTTCCAGGGCCTTCAAGCCGGTCCCGCTGGGCATCGCCGCCGTGATTCCCACGATCGAGTTGTCCTTCTGACACAGCCGCACCATGGTCTTCCCGAAAACGTCTTGGAAGTTGAGCGGCGCGCCGGGTTTGCTCGGCGGTGTTTCCCCCGTGTCCGCGCAATACGGCCCCAGTCCGTGAAATTTTTCCGGATGCTGGATGGCGGCTTCGAATCCTTTGCCTTTCTTGGTCAGAACATGGAGGACGACCGGTTGATCGCACGTCTTCGCGTATTCGAGGGCTGCCAGCACGCTTTCGAGATCGTGACCGTCGATCGGCCCCAGATAGCGCAATCCAAATTCCTCGAAGATCAAGCTGCTACCGAATCCGCCGCGGCCGTCCGTGGCATCCCCGGACTGTTTCAGGGCCAGGTCGGCCACCGCGCCCTTGAGGGCTTCCTCGGCCTTGTGCGCGAGATTGACCGCGACCTCGCCCTTGGAAAACCGTTTGAGGAAGGTCGCAAAGTCCCGCTGGAACCGGTTGTAGCGGGGATTGGCGATCAACTTGTTGAGATAGGAGGCAATGGCGCCGACGTTCTTCGCGATGCTCCATTCATTGTCGTTCAGCACCCCAATGAAGCGGCGGGTGGTATGGCCGATGTTGTTGAGCGCCTCAAACGAAATGCCGTTCGTGAGCGCCGCGTCGCCAAATATGCAGACCACGTGCTCGTTGGATCCACGCTGATCGCGGGCCGCGCACATGCCGAGCGCGGCGGACAACGCGGTGCCGGCATGACCCGCGCCGTAGCAATCGTGTTCGCTCTCCGTTCGCAGTGCGAATCCGTTCAACCCGCCCGTGGTGCGAATGGTGTGAAAGCGGTTCTTGCGGCCGGTCAGCAACTTGTGAACATAGACCTGGTGGCTCACGTCCCAAACGAACTTGTCGTGAGGCGTGCTGAAACACCGGTGGAGCGCGATGGTGAGCTCGACCACGCCCAAATTCGGGCCAAGATGGCCGCCATTTTTGGCCAACTTCGTGATCAGTTCTTGGCGAAGGTCTTCGGCCAGGAATTTGCACTGCTCCAGCGTGAGTTTCTTCACGTGGTCAGGATGGTCCACCATGTCCAAATATCTGCTCATAAATGGTAAAAAGGCGCACGCCGGCGCCAGGGAGAAGCCTAGCTTCGATCGCAGAACGTCCCAAGGAGAATCTCAGCTCTTTTTCCTGCCGAACAAGCGGGACCAAGTGGATTGCGAGCCAAGATCGCGATGTTTGACCTTCAGCTGGCCCAAAATCGACTGCCAGGCGATATAGATCTTGTGCCAGTCGTTTTCGAGGTTTCGCAGCACTTGCTCGTTCGTGTCGCTCAAGGCTCGAACAGAAGACGCGGCGCTCAGCAACTTGTGGATCTCCTCTTTGGAAGGAGACGCCACATCAAGGACCGAGAAAATCATCTCCAATTCCTGGGCGATCACACTCTTGATCTCCAAGAATTGGTTCTCATCCTCCTGCTCAAACTTCTTCGTCCTGGCCAAGCCGAGATAGCTGTTGAACTGCTTCCAGCATTCCAGATGATGCTCCAGCTGAGAGATGAGCTGATCCAGTTGTTAAAGTTCCATGTTCAGCAAAACGGTGTCAGCACTATTTTTGGGTCAAGTCCCTCGGAGCAAGGAAAATCATCGCCCCGCCCCGCATCTCTTTCGCCGTGATCTTCAAGGACGCGTAATCGATGACCAGCTCGCTGAGGGGCGCCGCCGTGTTGCGCGCCAGAGCGAAGGTCGCCAAAACATGCTTTCCAATCTCCTTCACATGGGTGATCGGAAAGGACTGGGGAAGGGTGGACGCCACAATCTTACCGTCGGGCATGATGGTGAAACTGCCGGAGGGCAACCGGATCAGTCCGGGGGTTGCAGACTTGGTGAAGAGGCTTAGGAGACCCATTTGGAAACAATCTTCTTAATGGTCTCCCTCATGATGTCTTGGGACATGGAGCGATGGAAACCGACGCATAAATCCCGGCCTTTCGAGGACACCGTGACAATGTACCGCTGGGGACCGCTGCCCTCCACGCGCTGAAGCTGGCCGGCGTTCAGCAGTTCACCCAGCTCGCGGAGGTGCTTGGAGCTCATACGAACCCAATCGGCAACTTTCTCCGCATTCTCCAGTCCCCAGGAATCATGCTTTTGTTTATCCCCTTCCAAGGTCAGCAGGAATTCGACCCCGGAGAAAGACGCCAAATCGGCCAGCGGTGACTTCGAAGCCCCCGTCGAAACCACCTCGGTGCCGCCTCATCCCCCATCGACCCCGGCCGCCTCATCCAGGGCTTGGGTGGTTTCCAGCAGCAAACCTTGATAAGAGTTGAAAATCGTGCGCGGACGTTCGGGCTCGGCCGGCAAGATCTCGAAATTACCCGCCTTCCACGAAAGCACCTTCAAGAAAGCCTTGTCCCCGGATAAATCCAGGTAGGACGAGTCAATGATTTCCCCATTGACGATATAGATGCGCCCTTCCAATTGACCATGCGTGATTTTCAGGGTGGACGAGCTCTGGGAAAGGCACTCCAACTGGATTAAATCGACCAAACTCTTGCTTTGAACCCCCCGAAATCCTCCGGAATTGTCCTCCTTCGACAGCAATGATTCGATGCAATCGAGGAAGAAATTGATCTCCTGAGTGGTATTGGGTTTCTCCAGGAACAAATCCACCCCCATGGAATAGGCCCGGGCGCGAAATTGCTCGTCCACCACAGAGGTCATCACCGCAGTCCGTAACTGGGGAAATTTGCGCTTAACGATGGTCAAAACCTGCAAACCGTCCATCTTCGGCATGTTGAGGTCCGAGATGAGCAGTGAAAAAGGCTCTGACTCCAGCAACGCAATGGCCCTGGCCCCGGACGTGGCCGTATGGATGTCCGGTTTGCTGGGAAGCCGCCCCAAGAACTCCCGGTACAACTCGACCAGGTCCTGGTCGTCATCCAAAAGCAGGAGTTTGTGTCGCAGCGGCATAAGTCACCAAAGGAACGGCCCTTACGCAAGCCATCCAAAAGGCGGAGGTTCAAAATTGCAAGCTCCGTGGGGCCAGATCCAGGAGAGCTCCGGCATTTTCGTCCTCTTCAGCGTTTCGCCGTCGCGGCTTCGTGCAACCATAATTCCCATGGGCTTTGATCTTCGCCTTCGACAACGTCGGCAACAACATGCCGGTAGGAATCGCCATGATGGCAATCACCCCCCGCCGTTCAATCAGGGCAAATGGCACCGAATGAACGGGCGGTTTTCGTGGAAGGGGACGAGTGTTTGCTATTTTGGCTCGTTCCCCTCCCGGGATCAAGTCCGGTCATTGCTCCCAAATCCACGGGTAAGCCTGGGTGCATGGAAATCTCTGATTTTTCC
>VHDF01000116.1 GCA_016871495.1 Verrucomicrobiota bacterium
GAGGAGGCAGGCGGCGACTTCGAGCTGGTTTTCCCGCACGGCGAAGTAAAGCGGTTTGCGATAAGCGTGTTGACAGCGTGCCAGCGAAGGGTCGCGGGCCAGCAAGTGTCTCACGGTTTCGAGATCGCCCGTGCGGCACGCGCGGAAGAGCGCCCAAACGTCCGTCCCACGTCCGGTGGACCACTTTAATGGTTGGTCCGATTTTAGAGCTTCAGGCTGGGTCATGGGTGGGTTGGGAGGAAGATTGGGAACACAGGTTGAGTTCGTCGAGTGGAGTCACCCTGCGCGCGGGGCCACGATAGAGAAGCCATGGGCAGCGTGGAAAGGAGGGGGAGCCAACGGCACGGCGGCTAGTCATGCCCAAGTGGAATGCAATCGCATGCATGTTCACCATGGCGAGAGGGAAATGAAAGCCTCTGACCTGAAGAAGTTGCGCGATCGAGCACCGTTCCGCGCTCTTCAACTGTACGTCGACCCTTGGGGGCAATGAACACCGCCTCACTCCGCCTTTGAGGCGCAATTCCGTTTCTCTTCTCAGCCGGAGAGGACCTGGCTGCTTTGCAGATCGATGGGGCCAGTGGAAGGCGAAGCTGGAGAAGGTTAGTCATGGTCTTGATTGTGGCGTGATGGTTCCTTTTCCCTAGTAATGTTTGTCAAGATCTTAAACGTGCCTCGCGGGGCGAGAGATAAAACGGTGTGATGCCCGTGTTGTGCGAACGGCCTCTAAATAAATTGCACTCCGCTAGGTCACACCGGGAGGTCGGATGGGTCTCACGGAGACACGGAGAGAAAGCATCCGAAGCCTCTCTCACTCACGGCGTCACCGGTTCAAGCATGCTTCTGCGTCTCCGTGCCTTCGTGGCTCCGTGAGATCCCATTCCTGTTCTGTCTCAGCATTTAATTCGAAGGTTAGGATCACGAACCCGCGATCTCTGTTCCCGACGAACTTGTGCTTTTGCCGTATGCCTTGCAGCGAAAGTTTCGCATTTCCGCGCGGGATTAGGGATTGGAAGTCTGGTAGATTCGGGGTGATGCGATTTGGGTTCCAGTCTCCTCGGCTTAACCACGTCGCCTCGATTTCCCACGCCGAGAAAGCGCCAGAGGACTGGCGCACTCCAAGACCTGGCGGATCCTCCACCCACCTCGCCGTCGCGAAGCGTCTTGGACTGCGGTAGCCCTCGACCGCTTTGGACCACGCACGTGAACAACCTGCGCGCGATGCATCGCCCGTCGCCTTGCTTTCCCACGCCGAAAAAGCGCGGGGATATGATTCAAGATCTCGATCCCCAGAGAACTTTCGGTTGTTCATCTTAGAAACCTCAATGGTTCAAACCCTGGCCCGGTTCGGCAGTTCAACGTCCGCGGACAACGTCTAATTCCCGCTTGAGCTGAGGCCCGGGGACTTGGAGATTGGACGGATGGCGAGCGTTTATGACGAGTTGGCGTGGCGGGGACTCGTGTTCGATTGTACGGACACTGAAGGGCTCAAGGCGCGGCTGGAGCAAGGTCCGGCAGTGTTGTACTGTGGATTCGATCCCACTGCGGACAGTCTTCACGTGGGCAGTTTGGTGCCGCTCCTGGCGTTGCGCCGCTTCCAGATCCTCGGGCACATCCCCATCGCGGTGGCTGGAGGGGCCACCGGGTCCATCGGCGACCCCAGCGGCAAGTCCCAGGAGCGCCAACTCCTGAGCAAAGAGGCCCTGGCGGCGAATATCGCCTGCGTGCGCGAACAATTGCGCCGCATGCTCGACTTCGATGCCGTATCCAATCCCGCCCAACTCGTGGACAACGCCTCCTGGACCGCGCAGGTCAGCTTCTTGGACTTTCTCCGGGACATCGGGAAGCATTTTTCGGTGAACATGATGGTCGGGAAGGAAAGCGTCCGGGCGCGGATGGAGGATCGTGAAACGGGCATCAGTTACACCGAATTCAGCTACATGCTGCTTCAGGCCTTCGATTTCTATCACCTCTGCCAGGCTGAGCGTTGCGTCCTGCAAATCGGCGGCAGCGATCAATGGGGGAACATCACCGCGGGCATCGAATTGTGCCGGAAGAAGCTGGGCCAGTCGGTGTTTGGCCTGACGCTGCCGCTGATCACGAACGCGGACGGCACCAAGTTTGGCAAGACGGAAGCCGGCGCGGTCTGGCTGGATCCGAAGAAGACCAGCGTCTACCGGTTCTACCAGTTTTGGATTCGCGTGGATGACCGGGACGTGGTGCGTTACCTGAAGTATTTCACCTTTCTTTCGAAGGCCGAAATTGAAGCTTTGGAAGCCAAGCACCTCGAAAGGCCTGAGGCCAGAGTGGCGCACAAAGCCTTGGCCTGGGAAGTGACCAAGATGCTGCACGGTGAGGCCGCGTTGGAAGAAGCCGTGAAGGCGAGCGAGATTTTGTTCGGCGGTGGATTGGAGGGCATCGCCGAAAGTACGTTCCAGGAGATCGTGGGAGAGGTGCCGACGACATCGGTGGAGAGTGAACGGATCAAGCAGGGCATGCCCTTGGTCGAGTTACTGACACGCGTGGGGCTTTCCCATTCCAAGGGACAGGCTCGCAAGGATCTCGAAGGCGGCGGCATTTACGTGAATAACAGACGCGAAGGGGAATCCCAGCGTGTCGTGGGGGAGTCAGATCTGCTCTTCGGCCGGCACGTGTTGCTGCGCAAAGGCAAGCGCAATTACGCCCTGGCAAGCGTGTGCTGAGAGCGTTCGTTTTGCTTTGCTCGGCGGGAACAGGGCGGTTCATGCTGGTGTCATGTTGATCCTCGACGCCCATCTCGATCTGTCGATGAATGCCCTCGAATGGAATCGCGACCTGCGGTGTCCCATCGGGGAGATTCGAGCTCGGGAGGCCCATCTCCGTGACAAGCCCGACCGGGGCCGTGGCACCGTGTGTTTCCCGGAAATGCGGCGCGGAAACATCGGCCTCTGTGTGGCGACGCAGATCGCGCGTTACGTCCGACCCTCCAATGCCCTTCCGGGATGGCACTCACCGGAGCAAGCTTGGGCGCAAACGCAAGGCCAGTTGGCATGGTACCGAGCCATGGAAGACGCCGGGGAAATGGCGCAAATCACGAATCGAGCCGGATTGGAGCGTCATCTCGACTTGTGGACCCAGCCGAATCGTCCAGAACGAGCGCCGATCGGTTACATTCTGAGCCTGGAAGGCGCCGATTCCATCGTGACCCTCGGCCATCTCGAACGGGCCTACGCGCAAGGTTTGCGGGCCCTGGGACCGGCCCACTACGGACCGGGCACTTACGCGCAGGGAACGGACGCCACGGGAGGCATCGGCGCTCGCGGACGGGAGCTTCTGCGGGAGATGGACCAGCTCGGCATGATCCTGGACGCGACGCACCTTTGCGACGACAGCTTCTGGGAAGCGATGGACGTCTTTCAAGGACCTGTCTGGGCCAGTCATCAGAACGTGCGGGCATTGGTTCCGCACAATCGCCAGCACAGCGACGAGCAGATCAAGCTCCTCGTCCAGCGAGGTGCGGTTTTCGGCGGAGCGCTGGACGCGTGGATGATGGTGCCGGGTTGGGTGCGGGGAAAGACCACTCCGGAATCCTCCGGTTGCAAGCTGGAGCATTTGGTGAATCATTTCGATCACATCTGCCAGATCGCAGGGAACGCGCGGCACATTGGGTTGGGGACCGATTTGGATGGTGCCTTCGGCAGGGAACAGTCGCCGGGTGACCTCGACACCATCGCCGACATCGCGCGATACGAGCCGATTTTGGCCGGACGCGGTTATCCTCGGGAGGACATCGAGGGAGTGTTGAGCGGGAATTTTCTGCGATTCTTGCGGACCCATTGGAAGTAGACCGGCCAAAACTTCGGCTCGCCTTGGGAGGAGGCGGGCAGGTAGTCTCCGCCCCCAATTTGGCGCGCCCAGGGGGCACGCCAGGCAAGCATTGACCATGACGTCCGCCCAAATCCGCTCTTCCTTCCTGGATTTCTTCAAATCCAAGCAGCACTCCATCGTCTCTTCGAGTTCGCTCATGCCGGACTCGCCCAACCTGCTGTTCACCAATGCCGGCATGAATCAGTTTGTACCGATCTTTCTCGGCCAAACACGCTGCCCGTACAACCCGGGGCGGGCGGCGGACACGCAAAAGTGCATTCGCGCCGGAGGCAAACACAACGACTTGGACGACGTCGGGTTGGACACCTACCATCACACGTTTTTCGAGATGCTGGGGAACTGGTCGTTCGGCGATTACTTCAAGCGCGAAGCCATCGAATGGGCGTGGGAATTGATCGTGGAGATCTGGAAGTTTCCACCGCAGCGCCTTTACGCCACCGTCTACAGGCCTGATCCGGCCAGGAACGATCCGAGCGAGTTCGACCAGGAAGCCTGGGATCATTGGGCGGCGAAGTTTCGGTCCGCCGGGCTCGATCCCTCCGTGCATATTGTCAACGGGAACAAGAAGGACAATTTCTGGATGATGGGGGACACCGGTCCCTGCGGTCCGTGTTCTGAATTGCACGTGGATTTGACCCCGGAGGGGAACACAGGCGGGGCTCTGGTCAATCAGGGCAGTCCCTCCTGCATCGAGATTTGGAACCTCGTCTTCATTCAGTTCAACGCCAATCCCGATGGAACGTTCAGTCCGTTGCCGGCGAAGCACGTCGATACCGGGATGGGATTCGAGCGGGTCACGAGCATCATCCAGGGCACTCGAGGCTTCTCCGACTTCGCCGGGGCGCGCATCTCGAACTACGAGACCGACATTTTCCGTCCGATCTTTGACGCGATCGAAAAGCTGTCGGGCATGCGTTACGGATCGACCTTGCCGAAGCCGGGAAGCGCCGGGGACACGGAGCAGGAAAGGGTGGACGTGGCCTTTCGGGTGATCGCGGATCATATCCGGACCTTGAGCTTCGCGATCGCGGATGGAATCCAGCCGGGCAACACGGATCGCCATTATGTCCTGCGGCGGATTTTGCGCCGCGCGGTGCGTTATGGTCGGACGTTGGGTTTTCGCGAACCTTTCTTCTTCAAGCTGGTGGAGGTACTGGCGGATACGATGGGGGATGTGTTCGCCGAGATTCGCGCCAAGAAAAAGCATGTGCAGGACGTGCTTCGTTTGGAGGAGGAGTCCTTCAATCGAACGTTGGACAAAGGCATCGCCCTTTTCAACGAAGAGGCTGCCTCGGATGTGTCTGCGCGCGTCATCAGCGCGGATTTGGCGTTTCGACTTTACGACGAGCAGGGTTTTCCCCTGGACCTGACGGAACTCATGGCCCGGGAGCGCGGATTGGCGGTGGATCGCGCGGGTTTTGAGGGGCTGATGGAGCAGCAGCGGGCTCGGGCTCGTGCGGCGCAGAAAAAGGAAGTGATTTCTTTGAGCCAGATTGGAACCACGGAACCGACGAAGTTTACGGGATTCGACGAGTGGTCGGTGGCGGCGAAGGTCATCGAGGTGGCCGCCTTAAAGGAGGGGAAACTGGCTGTCATTTTGGATCGCAGCGCCTGTTACGCCGAGATGGGCGGGCAGGTGGGGGATACCGGAGAGATCTCCGGTTCCGGCCAGCTTTGGCCGATCTTGAACACTCAAAAATCAGGCCAGACCTGGTTGCATTGGGTCGAGGGAGCGGAAGCACCAGCGGTGGGATCGGTGGTCACGGTCTCGGTGGACGCCGCGCGACGCCGGGCGATTCAGCGTCATCACACGGTGACCCATCTCTTGCACTGGGCGCTGCATGAAGTGGTGAGCCGGGAAGCGTCCCAAAAGGGGTCGTTTGTGGGTCCGGACAAACTGACGTTCGACTTCAACAGCGCGCCACTGACGCCCTCCCAGGTTGCCGACATCGAACGGCTGGTGAACGAGCGCATCGTCGAGAACCAATCGGTGAGCTGGAGTGAAGTGGCCTATGCCGGGGTGAAATCCCGGAAGGACGTCATGCAGTTTTTCGGCGACAAGTACGGGGAGACGGTGCGCGTGGTTCAGATTGGCGGCGGGCCCGGACGGCTGGACGGATATTCCATGGAGCTTTGCGGCGGCACGCATGCGCGGGCGACCGGTGAGATTGGGGTGTTTCGTATCGTGGCTGAGAGCGCGATCGCGGCCGGCGTCAGGCGCATCGAGGCCGTGGCCGGGTTGGGCGCGTTCGAGGCGATGGCGCAGGATCGAGCCTTGATTCACACGCTGGCGGGACGGTTGAGCACGCCCCTGGCCGAACTCGAAAAGAAGCTCGACGCCATTCTGGCTCAACAAAAGGAATTGGAAAAGCAAGTCAAAGCCGCGACGCAGCGCGAGGCCGCCGCGAAGGCGAAAACTCTGCTGGGTAAAGCGCAAACCCTGAAGGGCACACCGGCGATTATTGAAGAAGTGGGTGGATTGGACGGTGACGCATTGCAGTCCCTGGCCGACGCGCTCAAGAGCGAGTTCAAGGGCGTGGTGGTGTTGGGAAGTGTTTCAGGAGACGCGGTGGCTTTGGTGGCGGCAGTTTCGCCGGAACTGACGTCCAGGATTCAGGCCGGAAAAATCATCCAGGCCATCGCCCCGGTGGTGGGCGGCAAAGGCGGGGGACGCCCGGATTACGCTCGCGGCGGCGGCAAACAACCGGACCAACTGAGCGCGGCCCTGGCCAAAGCCGCAACCTTGATTTGATCGCTCGTCACGACACTGGCGTGGTCAGTTGATCCACGGATCAAAGCGAGTGGACACCCGTCGGGCGATCCGGAGCGCGGCGTTCCGGTGCGACTCTCGATCAGGCGATCACCTCGTGGATTGCTTGAGGGCGAGGTTCAGGCCTTCCGCCCGAGCATGCGGTCCAACGCGTCGCTCGTTTGATAGATGAGCGCTTCCGGATAGTGAATCCAGGGGTGGAAGTATTCGAAAGTCAGAAATCCCCGGTAACCGATTCGGTCGAGAGATTCGATGACCGCAGGCCAGTTCGTGGTGCCGTCGAGCAGGGGCCGGAATGTTTCAAGCGAGTAATCGGTTCCCTTCTTGGTGTATTCCTTGAAGTGAATGTTGCGTATCCGTTTGCCCAGGATTGGAATCCAATGCTCGGGATGCTGAAACATGGAGATGTTCCCCGTGTCGAAATGGACCTGGACGCGTTCGCTGCCGAAGTGATCCACGAAGGCATTCATTTCCATCGGGGTCATCAGGTAGCCGTTGAAGAAGATGTTCTCGATGTTGAGATGGATCTTCAGTTTTTCGGCTGATTGGACCAGTTGCGCGACGGCTTCTTTGGCCCGGCGATCGCACACGTCGTTGGGAACAGGTTCGTGATCGGTCCGCCAGGGAATATGCACCGCGCCCGGAACGACCAGGACGTTGTCGACCCCCAGATCGCTGGCGGCTTGACCGATCTTTCCGGCCAGTTCGAGGCCGCGCGCCCGTTTTTCGGGGTCGTTGCTGGAGAGCGGGTAAGGCCAGAAAAGAAACGAGCAGAGGCCGCTGATCTCGATGCCGATGCGGTCCGCCATTCGGCGAATATCTTGAAACTCCTTCGTGCCAGCCTTGGGAGACAGGTCGTTGTCGAGGTCGTAATTCAGTTCGATGCCGTCGAATCCCGCGTCCTTGGCCAGTTGCAGGCATTCCCGGAGGTTCATACGTTCCGGATAGGGAAAGGCCCAGAGGTTGATGGACTTCTTCATCGCAAATCGCTTGGTCGAGCCCTTGCGAGGGTCCGGGGCGGCGGCGTGCGCCGTGGGTGAAGAGGCGGCAGTGAGCAAAGCAGCTCCGGCGGCGGTCGTGGAAAGAAGCGCGTCGCGGCGGGACACTCCGGGACGGCGGACCGGTTCGATGGGATTGTTGGAGAACGCTTCCTTGGGGGACAAAGGATTCAGGGGAGTCATGCGTCCAACCTAGAGATGAAGGTGTTCGATTTCCAGGGCAAACCCGAGTTGAAGGCCGCTCCATCGTATCTCCAGGTTGTCCGCCGGAGCACAATGGTGGGGAAAGCGGGACGCAGCCGCGGTGCGGGTGGGGAGGCTCGATACGCTCGTATCAGACGACGATGCGCGAATCTTTTGACGGCACCGCGCTCTGGAAAGCCCCCTCGTTTCCACTTCCTGGAACACGAACGATGGTGCCGAACTTTTTTTACTCGACGTTGCGGAGGCCGAATCCGGCCGCCGGGCCTGAGCGATCGTCGGCGGGAAACCAGAAGCGCTGGGTCACGCAGACCCGGCTGAATTCTTTCTTGTCCATGCGAGTGACGCGCAGGTCGGCCATGACGAGGTGTCCCTGCCGGTTATGGCGAAAGGCGAGCGAGTTGTTGCCCATCATCGGGCCTACGACGCCGCTGTAGTCGTTCGTCGCCAGATTACCCTCCATGTAAAGCATGGTCTTGCCCGGGTTGATGAATGTGGACAGGTCCGTGTTGTGGCAGATGGCGCAATTCATGGCGTAACTGTAGTCACGCCCACGGCTGGAAGTGCCTCGAGCCGGACTGACGGGTGCAGGTGTTCCCGCCCGGCGTCGTTTGTTCATCTCCAACTTGTCCGTGGCGCAAAGATACGATCCTTTCGCGTTGACGTACGGGTAGAGCTTGCCCGTGGCCAAGTCTCCGACGCGCGTGTAGAGCCAGTTCCGAAAGGAGGGGAGGTGCCCCCGGTAATCCATGGTGTAGGTCGTGGAAGCGATGCCGATTTGGCGGAGGTTGTTCAGGCATTGAACCCGGCGGGCGGATTCCTTGGCCTTGGCGATGGCAGGCACCAGCAACCCGGCTAAAATCGCGATGATCGCAATCACCACGAGAAGTTCGATGAGCGTAAAGGCCAGGGAACGGCGGGAATCGACGGGTCTCGATGGGGCACCCGGCAGCGCCGAGAGTTCCGGACGTTGTAGATCGTGCATGGCTGACGAGGCTGTTGGGTGGAGGGACTATGGCACTTCCGCATCGGAAGTCTATGAGGTTCTTGCTTGTGGAACGTACTCGGTGCATCCCGATGTTGCCGGTGATGCAGGTAGGGCGCGTCCGTCCCGGCGCGCCGCCGGAGCATGATGTTTTGCATCCAGTGGGCGGCGGGCTGGGGCAGGCCCGCCCTACCAACAACATCGGGATACACGGAACGTACTTCAGTGCCTCCAGAGGTTGTCGGTGATGCGCACGGCATTGCCGGGGCACGGCGTTCACGCCGGTTCAAGGCGTGTCTTCCATGGGGCAAGGCAAGTTCAACGGGCAAGGGGCTGCCAGGGGCGAAGGCATCCACCCAGGGCGGGTCATGGCATGGTTTGGGGAGGAGATCGCCGCGGCAGGCTGGCGCGAGCGGAAGCGACGGGAACGGCGCATCCAGCCATCTTGCGGATGCGCCGACGGGGACTTCTCCTCGAATGTTTCACTTGAATTGCAATCGGAGCGTTTGGAATGATGATTCATGGAAAACGCTACGCTTTCCGCCAATCTCGACGAACTCTTCTATCAGCCGGCCGACCGGTTCTTTACGAGCCGCTCTCACGTGGGGCTTACCTTCGACGACGTGACCCTGGCGACTCAGTATACCGAGATCTTGCCCAAAGACCCCCATCTCGATATCCGGCTTGCCGATGGGCTGACGCTTCACATTCCGGTGATTTCCTCGGACATGGACACCGTGACCGAGTCGCGCATGGCCATTGCGATGGCGTTGAATGGTGGATTAGGCCTGATCCATTACAACAGTTCACCGCGGGAACAACTTTCGGAGGTCACCCGGGTGAAGAATCACGTGCATGGATTGATCCAGGATCCCATTACGGTGAGTCCGGAACAGAGCATCGGCGATGTGATCGAGATGATCACCAAGCGGAAGTTCGCCTTCAGCACGTTTCCCGTCGTGGATGGAACGGACCGGCTGACGGGGCTCCTGCCCGGTCACGTCGTCAAGCAGCGTTACGCGAAGCGGACGGTGGCCGAGGCGCTGACCCCGCGAGGACAGGTCCACACCATCAAGCAAGCGGAGCTTGGCGCGGATCCGATCGCGCGTGCGGACAAGTTTTTCACCGATCATCCCGGCATTCACAAACTCATCGTGGTCGATGGTCAGGATCGTTTGAAGGGCTTGTTCACCATGAGCGACATTGAGCGCATCAGCTTCGAGCGCAGCGCCGCCTTGAAACCGGCGCGGGACTCCCAGTTTCGATTGTTATGCGGGGCCGCGCTCGCCCCGGTCAAGCAGCCGGACGGAAGCCTGGATCGGGAGAAATATCTTGGCCAGGTGGGGCATTTGGTGGACCGGGGTGTCGATGTGGTCGCGGTTTCCACCGCGCACGGTCATAGTGTGGGAGTCGGGGAAATGGTTCGGGCCATTCGGGGTGCATTCCCGAAGCTCCCGATCATTGCGGGCAACGTGACCACGGCTGGCGGCGTGGATTATCTCGCGGACGCCGGGGCGAACATCATCAAGGTGGGGCAGGGGCCGGGCTCCATTTGCACCACGCGCATCGTGGCGGGGGTGGGCATACCGCAGTTGACCGCACTTTATGTGGCGGCGCGGGCGGCGGCGGAGAAAAAAGTCGCCATCGTGGCCGACGGGGGGATCACGAAATCCGGCGACATCGTGAAGGCATTGACGCTGGCTCAGGCCGTGGTGTGTGGCGGGTTGTTCGCGGGATGTCCGGAGGCGCCGGGCCAGATCATGGAGATCAACGGCAAAGTCTATAAACAGTATCGCGGCATGGGCAGTGTTTCCGCGATGAAGGCGGGGAGCGCGGCGCGTTATGGTCACGGTGCGGAGATCTCGAGAAAAGTCGCGGCGGAAGGCGTGGAAGCGTTGAAGGAAGTCAGCGGATCAGTGGATTCGGTGCTGGCCCAACTCATTGGGGGGATTCGATCCGGCATGGGCTACTTGGGGGCGCGCACGTTGGAGGAACTTCGCGCGAAGGCGCGCTACATCCAAGTTACCCAGGCCGGCCAGCGGGAAGCGGCTCCTCACGACATCATCGAAGTCAAGACGGGGAACGTCTAACCCGCCTATTTCACACTCGACTGAGTGGGGAAACGTTCCCCATTAAGTTTCAACCATGCGGGTTGGATCGAACCGTGCCCCCGTTCCACAAACGGAGCCCATTCACTTTCCACAGCCTGTTGGAAGAAGTTCCTCCTCGGACCACGTCTCAAGCGACGTTCGTGCCGGCGCGTCTGTGTCGGGCCTTGAAAGACGAAAGCAGAGGGCCTTTCGGGCCTGCGCTTCGTCGGGAAGGATTTTTTGGCACCCTAAGGAAAGGATTGGCCTGGCAAAGATGATGTGGCGGCGGTTCCGCGGTGGTTCGTACTCCTGAGACGACCCATCTGACCAGCCTCCGTCATGGGCGTAGGTCGTTATCGGCACGAACGGGCGGTTCACCAACCCGAGATCGCTGTCCCCAGGGAACTTCGCTGGGCGTGGTCATTTTCTGGCCCGCATTTTGAAAACTCGATCCTTTGTTATTCTCGATGCCATCGAGAGTGAAAACGCGCGCTATCCCGGATATTTCATACTGAGCTTGAATCCGCGACAGTACGCCGCGTGAGGGCACGCGGCCTACCATCGCGACGGCCTCCGTGTTTGTAGGCCCGGTGTCCTCACCGGGCGTCCCGTGCGTGAAATATGCGCGCTAGAGACTAACAGAAGGCATCGAACGGTTTCGTCCGGCAAACACATGCGGACACTCTGCTGCCGCGTCCCTATCGGTTCCATGGCCCGATGATCGACCATCCGGATCCCGTGGGGGTTGTGGCAATGAAACGAGCAGAGATCATAGTCCCATGGGACATTCTCCACAGTCCGAGAACACCGCTGCTATGCTGAAAGACAAGATAGGCATGGCCATCTCGGTCGGCATCGATCACGGCACGCATTCTCCAGCCCGAACCCGGATGCGAAGGGTTCAGCACGTGCGCGTCTTGAAGATTCAGCCCGTTCATGTGCCAAATTGCTAACGTTCCATCCTCATGCTGCCAAAGAATGTCTTCGAACGAATCACTGTCCATATGCCCCATCCCGGCAATGCGCCACCGCTTATCCGACGGCCGACTGGGCAGCAAGTCCCGGGTGTTCGTGATCTGGCCGCCTTCGATCGATGACGCTTTGAGTCCTCCATCCTCGTGCTGCCACCCTACTGATATCCGCATAATATAGAGACATTTTTCTGGATTTACCTTGTAAACTCCGTGCATGGGTAATCCACG
>VHDF01000117.1 GCA_016871495.1 Verrucomicrobiota bacterium
TGGTCGTCGAAGCGCGCCAGCAGGAGATAGACCGCCAGTCCCAACCCCAGCTTGCTTTGCGGCAGCAGCCGCGGGGGCAAGGGGGCCACCAGGACTCCGCCGCAACCACAACGACAGGCATACTTGGCCCGCCAGTCGGGGGCGATCCGCCGAGCCACACGTCCCAGGATGTGGCTGGCCAAGTGACGCACGTTCACCGCCGGCAAAATCAAGAAGCGGTGATTGTTGGCGACCCAACTTAACCGCGCCTGCCGCTGGTCCGGGGTCCATCCTATCCAAAGGTCGCGTGCGGCACACTTCCAGGCCGCCGCCCCAAACACCAGCACCGCCAGCAACCGATCCGCGTCGTCGAGGTCAGCGCGGCAAGCATGGCGTGCGCAAGCTCTCCACCAGACCCTTCGCCCACTTCCAGTCTGTTCCCCGAGCCAGTCGCACCGTGATACCGTCGGGCAATCCCACTTCCGCGATCCAGGCTCCAGGCGTGACCGTCGTCGCCCACTGCACTTCCTGAAACATCGGCACCGGATCCGCCGCACCGGCTTTGTCCAACCCGTAAACCCAGTAGTGGAGCTGCCCAGCGCTCATCCCGTGCCGCTTGGCAAACGCCTTCAAACTCATCCCGCTGCCTCGATACTCCCTCACCCACCGCGCACGCTCCGCGCCGCCGCTCGCCGAAACTCCACCAGGATCGCTCTTCATGCCCTCACCATAACCCATCCCCAGTCCCTCCGAACAGATGCGCCCCGCTTACCGCTTACATTGAAAGTGAACACGCCGTCTTAATCATAACCAGGTGATTTGCCTTGTTCACACCGCCTCACGAAAGCAACAACAAAGTCAGTCGATAAAAAGGCAAGTCTATGCAAATCAAAACCTCCTCCAAGTCGGGCTTCACGCTCGTTGAAATCATGATCGTCGTGGCGATCATTGGCCTCCTCGCGGCGATCGCCATTCCCAACTTCGTGAAAGCTCGCGAAACAGCGCAGTTGAACTCGATCATCAACAATCTGCGCATCATTGAAGGCGCCAAAGACCAGTACGCCCTGGAAAACAAGAAGGGCACCGGCGACACCACCGACCTCTCCGCCATCAGCGCCTACCTGAAAGGCGGCACCGTCAACCCCGTGGTCAATGAAACCTACACCACGGACAAAGTTGGGACCGCAACCTCCGCCAAGGCGAGCGTCGATCTCGGCACCTACAAGGCCGGAACGGCGATTACCGCCCCGTAATTCGAGCCTTCTCCCAAGCATCTTCATACTCAAGCCCGGGCGTTTCGCCCGGGCTTTTTCTTTGCCTCCATCAAAGCCTCCGTCATGATCACCGAAAATGAGACTCAACCGATTCGCCATTTGCAACGAGATCTTCCAAGGATGGAAGCTCGAGGACTCGATTCCCTTCGCGGCGCAGTGCGGATATGATGCGGTGGAAATTGCCCCCTTCACGCTTGCGCCCAAGGTCACGGACATCCCCGCGACCCAGCGATCCGCGATCGTCGAACTCGCCAAGAGAAACAACATCGCCATTTCGGGGATCCACTGGGTGTTGGCTCAAACCACCGGACTGCACCTGAACCACCCCGACCAGGAGGTGAGGAGGCGCACTTCCGACTATTTAGGCCATCTGGTGGATTTCTGCGCCGATTTGGGAGGAAAATTCATCGTGTTAGGCTCGCCCAAGCAACGCCAAGTTTTGGAAGGTGTCTCGCCGCGGCATGCTTGGGACTGGGCAAGCCAGACTTTCGGGGAAGCGGTCAAGAAGGCGGAAGAACGCGAGGTGACGCTCTGCCTCGAACCCCTCGCCCCATCCGAAACCAACTTCATCAACACAGCGGCGGAGTCCATCCAATTCATCAAACAATTCCATTCGCCTCGCGCCAAGATCATCCTGGATGTCAAAGCGATGAGTTCGGAATCCACATCGATTCCCCAAATCATCGCGAACTCCTGGCCTCATTTCGCCTACTTCCATGCCAACGATCCCAACCTCAAAGGACCCGGATTTGGCAAAACCGATTTTCACCCGATTGCCCGTGCATTGCACACGGTGGGATACCAGGGCTATGTGTCCGTGGAGGTCTTCGATTTTAGCGAAGGCCCCGAAGCCATTGCGAAGCGAAGCCTCGAATACTTGAGAAAAACTTTCGATGGGGAATGACTCGCCGGCAGGAATGGTGCGCGCTGCAGGGTTCGAACCTGCGACCCCTTCCGTGTGAAGGAAGTGCTCTACCACTGAGCTAAGCGCGCGGCGACCGTCGAAACTATCCACGAACCCCCTGTTTTCAAGCCATTTCTCGAACGATGTCCAGGCAAAGCGCTCTCCACGGCCCACAGCACGACCCAAGCTTCCAAGCCAAGGCGAGGTCCACTTCCGAAATCATGCGAAGGGTCGCTCACTACCTCAGGCCGTACCCTGGGATGGCCATCGGCACGGTGGCGTGCGCGGTCCTTTCCCTGGGATGTGGCTTTGCCTACCCCAAGCTCACGCAATTTATCATCGACGACGTGATCCGGGCTCAACGTCCCGAGTGGCTCGGCAGCGCGATCGCCGCCCTCCTGGCCGCGTTCCTCCTCAGAGAGGTTTTCAACAGCCTCCGCATTCGCATCAACAACGTCTTCGAACAGAACGTCATCTTCGACATGCGGCGCGACGTCTATGCCCGATTACAGCGCCTGCCCGTGTCTTATTTCGACCAACGCGCCTCCGGCGATCTCATGACCCGGGTCATCGAGGATGTCAATTCCCTCGAAAGAGTTCTGATCGACGGAACGGAACAGGGCACCGTCGCCCTGCTCAGCATCCTGGGAGCCCTCGCGTTGATGTTTTCCACCCAGGCCGCCCTGGCCTGGCTCGCCATGGTCCCCGTTCCATTCCTCATCGCCGGGGCCGCCTGGTACACCACCACAGCGCATCAACGCTATCGAGCCCAGCGGCAAGCGTCGTCCGCCATGAACGCCTTGCTCATGGACAATCTCCAAGGCGTGCGCCAAATCAAAACCTTCGGACGACAGATCCATGAGGACTCCCGGTTTGCAAGCCGGGCCGACGATCTGCGACGCGGCACCTTGGAAGTCATGCTGGCTTGGGCGAAATACTCGCCCGCCATGGCGTTCATGACATCCCTCGGCACCGGCCTCGTTCTCTGGCAAGGCGGCCGCTTGGTCATCCGGGGAACGCTCGGCGTGGGTGAACTGGTGGGCTTCGTGTTACTGCTCGCGTTCTTTTACGAACCCATCGGGCGCTTGCATGGACTCAACCAGATGTTGCAAGCCGCCCGTGCCGCGGGCGAACGGGTCTTCGACATCCTGGACGCAGAGAAGGAACGAAAAGATCGCACCGGTGTCCTGCCGAATCCTGTCCGTGGTCATGTTCGCTACGAGAACGTCCATTTCGCCTACGCCGAGGACAAGAAGGTCCTGCACGGTGTATCCTTGGAAGCCCGGCCGGGCGAGATGGTAGCCCTGGTGGGGCCCACCGGCGCCGGGAAATCGACACTGGTCAACCTGCTGCCCGCCTTCTACGAAATCACCGCCGGCTCGATCTCCATCGATGGGTACTCCATCGACCAACTCTCCCTTGAATCGTTGCGTTCGCACATCGCGGTGGTCACACAGGAACCCTTCCTTTTCAACGGAACCATTCGAGAAAACATCCTCTACGGACGACTGGATGCGACGGAGGAGGAAATGCGGGCCGCGGCTCGGTCCGCGCACGTCGAACCCTTCGTTTCCAAACTCTCCGAAGGTTACGAAACGCGTGTCGGGGAGCGTGGGGTAAAACTCAGCGTGGGCGAAAAGCAACGCGTCAGCATCGCACGAGCGCTGCTGAAGAACGCCCCCATTCTGATTTTGGACGAAGCCACGGCCAGCGTGGATACCGCGACCGAAAAACTGATCCAGGAAGCGCTGGCCCGGCTGCTCCGAGGCCGCACCAGTTTTGTCATCGCCCACCGGCTCAGCACCATCCGCGAGGCCGATCATATCCTCGTCCTCAAACAGGGCCGCATCGTTGAACAAGGTACCCACCCGCAACTCGTCGAAGCCGGAGGGCTCTACGCACGTCTGGCTCAAGTCCAGCACGCCACTTTTATTGAGGAAGGTTTCGTCAAGATCGAGAACTCCTAAACCGAATCTTTCGCTCTCGACTGGGTTGGGAAACGTTCCCCATCGAGTTTCAACCTCCCGACTAACTTGATGCTCGAAATAGTCGGGAGGTTCATCCCGTCCCAACCGACGAAACGCAACTCAAACTCGCCCCGCCAGGAATCCCAACGGGATTCCGTCCCGAAGCCCAAGGTTGCGAGGAACGAGCTACCTTGGGTCACGGTTCGCCCATGGAAACCAACCCCAACGGGGTTGTGACGAAATCCTATTTCCGATTGGCGAAGTAAATTCAGCATCAAGTGAGTCGGTAGAATGAAAGGGTTCGTCTTTGGAAGGAACCCAACAGAATCCATTCGTGAGGCAGGACGGCGGGAGCGGGCCCCACATCCAGCCGAAGACGATCGGCAAATCGTCAAAACGCGCGGGGTAGGCATGCCCCAATCCCCAGCACCTTACCCCCGTTCCGCGGGGATTCGCCCTCTCTTTGGAGCATTAAGCGTCAAATTGGTGCCGTTCTGGGCAAAAAATGGGGCATGTTCGGCCTCCATGAAATTCGCCGCCTCCTCCATCAACCCACAGGACTCCCCATCCGCATTCATCCCCCCCGTCACGGCGGAATCCTTCCCGGTTTCCAGTCATCCATCTTTTGCCTCGCCGGAGTGGTTCTGTTGGGAATCGGGTCCACCAGTGCGCTCGCCCAAGGATGCGTGGCGACGCGAGGAGCCGGCTTGTGCTCTATCCACGGCGCCAGCCACAGCTCTATTCCCGACCATGGCGACTGGGAGGCCACCCTCGGTTATCGCTGGCTTCATTCCGATCGGCATTTTGTAGGCGATCGCGAGCAGCCTCAACGGCAAGACCTGGGCACGGAAGTCATCAACGATTCCCATTTCTTCGATCTCTCGTTGCGGTATTAAATCAACACCCGGTTCAGCACCTCTTTGCTGCTTCCTTTCGTTTACTCGGACCGATCTTCGCTCTACGAACACGACCGGCTCAATCGACACCACACTCAGGCCGGGGGCATCGGGGACGCCCGCCTCTCGGCCTACGCCTGGATCTGGGATCCTGCCACGAAACCCAATGGAAACCTTCAAGTCGGCCTGGGTTTCAAAGTGCCCACCGGAGATTACAAAGCCACGGACACTTTCATCAGCGCAACGGGTCCGGTGACGGGATATGTCGATCAATCGATCCAGCCCGGCGATGGAGGCTGGGGCTTCACCTTGGAACTGAATGGCTGGAGGAAGCTTTTCGACAAAACCTTCGCCTACGCGCAGGGCTTTTATCTGTTCAATCCTCAGGATGAGAACGGCGCCCCCACCACCACGGGGGCTTTCTCTCGGGGGAATCCGTACGAACAAATCACGTCCATCCCGGATCAGTACATGTTGCGCGCGGGTCTGAGTTATGTGCTGCTGCCCAGTTGGGGGCTTCAGCTCAGCCTGGGCGGCCGGGTCGAAGGCGTTCCCGTGGAAGACGTCATCGGCGACAACACCGGATTCCGGCGGCCCGGATTTTCCGTCGGGATCGAGCCGGGCATCAGCCTCATGAAGAACAAGTGGACGGTGAGCCTGACGGCTCCGGTGGCTCTGTACCGCAACCGCGAACGCAGCATCGCCGACCAGCGATGGTCGGCAGACTCAGGCACCTACCGCCATGGAGACGCCGCCTTCGCCGACTATGTCATCACCTTCACGGTGGCGAGAGAGTTCTAGCCAGGCCGAAGCAGCTGAATTGCCATTCTAAGCCAAAGAACTCCGCCGGGCCGGGGTGTGGAACGGAGAGTCACTCCAGCATCAAGTGAGTCGGGATGTCCGAATCACGGTCATCGGAGGGGAGTGGAATAGCGCTCCAACGCCGATGTGTTTTGAACGTAGAAAGCAGCGGCCTGCGACCGGCGGCTCATCCCAAGCTTGTCCAAAATGTTGCTGAAATAATTCTTGATGGTCTTGTCGCTCAGGCCCATGGCAGTCGCGATTTCCTTGTTGGTCTTGCCTTCCGCGACCAAGGCGATGACACGCCGCTCCTGCGCGGAGAGCGAGGACAGCTTGTTGTTCTCCTGGGACCCATCTCCAGATTTGATCCGCCCCAGCACAAGATGGGTCACATTAGGATCGAGCACGGAACCCCCGGCAGCCACGTTCTTGATCGATTTCACCAACCCTTCCCCATCCACTTCCTTTAACAAGTAGCCCGAAGCTCCCGACGCGATCGCCTTCATTACCGTCTCGCTGTCGGCATACGACGACAAAACCATGACGCGGACGGACGGATGTTCTTTGAGCATCTGCCGACAACCATCAAACCCGGATCCTCCCGGAAGACGAATATCGAGCAGCACCACTTGAGGCAAATGCTCGGAGACTGCCGCCACCGCGTCTTTGACATTGCCCGCCTCGGCGACCACGGCGATGCCGGGGTCGCGAGTGATCAAAGTACGGATGCCGACCCGGACGACTTCGTGGTCATCGACCAGAAGCACGCGAATGGGAGATGCGGAAGCGGGAGGATGAGTGGGGGGATTACCGGAGTTCATGAGAGTGTTGTGTCGGTATGCTGAAAACGATGGAAGTGCCCTGACCGGGCGCGGCATTCACTTCGAAGGTGGCAGACAACTCTTGTGCGCGCGACGCGATGTTGCGCAAACCGTGCCCTTGCGACGGGAGGCCCGAAACCTGAAATCCGCATCCGTCATCCCGGACCTCGAACAGCAGCCGGGCTGACTCTAGACCGAGCCCCGTCGCGTAAATGGATTGAATGATGTTGTCGTGCAGATCCCGAGCGAGCCGCCCTTACTGTTCCAAAGCCGAGCGCAGCAATTGCTCACTGGCATGGAGAGCGGACTCCACGCGCTTGGCTTCAGTGACATCCTCGAGGCGGCATTCCAACTGCCGCGGCAGATTCGTTTCCTTGGCCGGAAGGCTGGTCAATCGCACGGAAGTCTGAATCAGTCTTCCGTCGGAGGTGACGCACTCGAGTTCGACAGATGCAGGTCCAGGAAAGGGTTGCTGGGGCTGGAGGACTTCGCGCAACCGATCCCAATGACATGGGGAGACAAGCCGGAAAAACTGAGGCTCCCAAGGTCGTGGTCTCCCAATCCAAGCATCGCACGGGCGGAGGGATTCGCGAAAACAACCAGCCCCATGGGGTCCACCCTCAAGAAGGCATCCGGCGAATTCTGAATGTAGTCTTCAATCGATCGACTGGCTCCGGAGCGAGTCTCGAGCTCAGTCACCGGGATCCGAGCGCGGCCCAAACCTCGTGCAAACGCCAAGGCGGCCACCCCCCCCGAGCAGCAAACCCACAGAACCCGCAGCCGCCCAGCCAAACGACGGAGGGGAAAACAAACTGGTCCGGCGAATCACCTTCACGTCGTTCCGAGACCGGGCCAGGATCCGCAAGTCCCCACCACTCCGATCATCCGAATCGTCCGTCTCGACCAACCCGCGGACTTGCACCCGGGAACCGGTTTCGATTTCCAGACGGTCGTTCTCATTCAAGGGCTTTGGCAATTGCACCCGAATCAACCGATTCGTCCATTGGAGCAGCAACCAAGGAAATGACGCCTCGTCGGCATAGGAGGCCAGGACCACTCCCTCTATTCGAGCGAGAGCCCCGTCGAAATGCCCGGAATAGGCCCGGATGGGATCGAGCACGGTGTCGGTGGGCGGCTGGCCGGATTCGAGGACGTGAATCGAAACCGGGGTCAGGATGTCGCTGAATCGCGCTGCACGCACCGAGCCGCGTACCTCGACGGCGGCGCCTTCCGTGACCTGATTCGTTTCAAGCGGCTCCACGCGGCGCACGGTGGCATCCCCCTTCACGATCATCAGCTCACCCGGCCATACCCAAACCGCCTTTCCTCGGAGAAGTTCCGTCGGATCCGCATGCGCGGGTGAAACGAATCCCGGGCTTGCCGGCGGAATCGACTCGATGAAAGCCGAGCCGGGGATATAAACATGAAAAACTTGGGTCTTGTGACTCGAATCAAACATGGCGCCCACAACCCCCCGGATCCGAACCAGGCTGTTCGTGGCAAGCGTTGGAAAACCGCCTCCCGTCTTGATCAGCATGGCCAGAAACGGATGTGAACCGTGCGCCATGTCCAGAATAACCATCCCCGGCACCTCCCGGGACGACAGAATCTGTCCTTCCATCTGAACCCATTGGGAATCCTCCGCGCCGCTGTGCAGCCGCGATACCGCAATGCGCTTAGCCACCGGGAATCCTTCGCCAGGCAGCTTCGTCACCGTTTCCGAAAGCACAATCGGGGTGAATCTTCCCGGACCGGCGGCTCCTTGGATCCGCACACGCTGTCCTGGACGAAGATCCAAATCGACTCCCGGATGATAAACGTAGATGCCGGCCGTGTGATCTTGAACAAAGAACAGAAACGAACCTCGCTTGCGAACAAGCTCTATCTCGCCATGAACGGACATTTCTAATTCCAAGCTTAATCCATTTCGTCAGATCCCAATATCAGAATTCCGTCAGCGCGGGCTTCCGTCAACTTCGCAACAACTCCGGCTTCGGTCGAAACCGAACTCGCCCCTACCCCATAGGGCCTTTCAGCCCTGGAACCCCTCCACCTGTCATCAAATCCCGGCGACAATGAATCCATCGGATTCGAGGTCCAAAACTCAAGTCCTGAAGTTCATTCTGATTTCGCTTTCACCGTGGAATTCCTCGAAAAAAAGACCCATCCGTCGAGCATCGGAGGGGGATGGCGCATGAGAGGAAATCGCTCCCTCAAGGCAGGCAACGTGGAGGCATAGGTGGTGCGTGAAGTTCCATCAAGGACGCCCTTGACGCGAGCCACGGTAAGGCGTTCACCCTTGGGTTCCGAACGGGGCCGCAATTTGAACACTCCCTCGTTCGAAGTGCCCGGGATGGTCAGCGACTGCCCTTCCACACCCTCCATCGGTGGTTCAAACAGGAGTGAAACCGGGCCCGCAAAGCCCTCTCTGACGAGTTTGATTTTGATCGCAATTTCCTCGCCTGCTTTCAACCCATAAGTGTTGGTGCCCAGTTCGAGGGAAACGGACGAATCCAAGAGCTCAGCCTCTATCAGATAAAGAAAGGACGGGGAACCTCGCCGTGTGAGTTCCTCGACACGAAGCACCGCCTCGGTTTCGGATGCAAAGGTATGGGTGAGTGAAGCCTCATCACGCGACGCATGGGCCGCTTGCGGCGCCTTCTGGCCCGGGCCGGCTTCCAAACTCATAAACAAATCGCACGGAGATCCCACGGACCGCGTTCGAGACTTGAACCGCCATTTCTCGCCCGCGGCAGCCCGGAACGCGAATCGATCCACGTCGCCCGGCTTCCGGAGGCGGCCCGCCAACCAGCGCGTGGCTTTCCAGTTCACGACTTGGGGAGGATGCTCGTTGGGCTCATGCTCCAGGATCGGCGCGGCGTCAATCCGAGGAATCGAGAGCAACGCCCGGCCGGAGCGATCAACAATTTCAAGCGCGGAGAACGAGGCGGAACCCAAACCCGGAAGCTCTTTCTGAACCACCTGGACGGCCTTAACCGGAACGTCTCCCACAGCCCATACCTCATAGTCATGCCCCGCAGCGGCAAAAGCCGCTGGTGGATAGAGGGCGGTCACGAGCGGAAATCTTCCCACTCTCATCCGAAAGAAAAAAGAGGGTCCTCCACCAAAACTCGCATCCCGAACATGGATAAAATATCGGCCCGTCCGCGGCGCCTTCAGAGTGCCGCCAGCGTCGGCTTCCCATGAGGGCACATCATCCACGTCCAGCAGGACCTTGCCTTGCGCGTCCTCAACCCGGAGCCAGGGATCCATCTCGGAACCCAGCCTCCGCGCGATGATTTCAATCGAAACTTCCTCACCTTTTCGGACATCCAATGCAAAAACCAGAGAGCTCCCATCCCTCGCCACCCCATCCACCGCGCACGGCCAAGTCAAAACCGGAGGACTGGCCGACGAATCCCAGGGCCGGGTTGGAAGATCATCCAAGTACACGAGCCGGATGGGAGCGGCTCCGGTGTCATCGCTCCAGCGAATGGCATGGACCGCACCTGCGGGAAGGGTGGCGTCGGGAGTCAACACGCCACGCCGCACGGAAGGCTTCACCGACGCGTCCTCCTGCCAAACCCAATGCGAGGGAAATGAACGCCACAAGGAGGGACTCGACCCGCTTTTCTCGGAAGACAGCGTGGCGGATTCGCCGGGCCGGAAAGCGATGGGGAATGGAGGCGCGGTGATGGAAGATTGCCGGGGCTGAGCCAGGCAGAGGAATCCCGCCAACCCAAAATCCCCAACCAATCCCGCGAACAATAACACCCGCCACACACGTTCGAATGGCTGGCGGAGCTGAAGGAATGTTGGAAGCACGGATTCCGGTTAAGAGTAAATCGCGCTCAAAGGCCGGCCTTCGGCAATGAGCACCGGACGATTCACCGTGTTAAAAACCTCGGTATGCGGGTCGATGCCCAGCAAATCATAGAAGGTCGCCGCCAGGTCTTCGAGGCGGACAGGATCCTTGGCCGGATAGGCGCCCGATTTGTCGGACTCGCCATAAACGAACCCGCGCTTCACCCCGCCCCCGGCAAGCAGCACGGTGAAACACTGCGGCCAATGATCGCGACTGGCATTCTCGTTGATTTTGGGGGTTCGACCAAATTCCCCCATCCACACGACGAGGGTGGATTCGAGCAACCCTCGCTCATCGAGGTCGGTCAGCAGCGTCGGCAGGGTTTGTTCCGTGATCGGCAAGTGGTATTGCTCGATGATCGGGTACATGCGGGTGTTGTTGAACCCGTGCGTGTCCCATCCGCCGGAACTGGTGCTTTGGCCCCCGATGTTGTTCGAAAAATAGACCGTCACCATCTTGGCGCCGCCTTCCACCAAGCGGCGGGCCAGTAAACAACCCTGGCCGTACGTGGTGCGGCCGTATCGATCCCGGGTCGCCTCGTTTTCTTCACTCAGATTCACAGTCATCCCACAGCCGAAGCGAGAAAATGAAGGGTAGAGTTGACGCTTGAATTCTGCCACGAGGCAGAAGTGAAAAAGAAAAGCATCAACCCAACCACGAGCAAGTTCACAGTTCTTCATCAGGTTTGCAATCATATCCCGTCGCACGCGGTCAGCGAGGCGGCTCGGGAACAGGGTTCGGAGGATCATTCGCGAACGTTCAGCCACTGGAGCCACTTGGTCAGCCTGATCCATGGCAAGCTTACGCATGCCTTCGGGTTGAATGACATTTGCGATACGCTGCAAGTGCAGAGTGGCCCCCTCTCGACCATCCGGGGCGCGACGCCCCCGAGCCGGAACACGCTCTCACACGCCAACCGGGTCCGGCCCGCCGCCATCGCCGAGACGGTGTTCTGGAAAACGCTTGAACACTTGAGACAGCGGTCCCCGCGATTTGGAAGGCGAACGTTCCCAGGCAAGCTTGGAAAGTTGAAGCGGTCAATACATCTGATGGATTCGACGGTGATTGAACTGGTGGCGCAGTGCATGCCCTGGGCGCAGCACCGCCGGCGGAAGGCGGCGGCCAAGTGTCATGTCCGGCTCAATTTCGAAACGCTGTTGCCGTCGTTTATCTTGGTGGATGCAGCCCGGGAACACGACAGCAAGAGGGCCAGAGAGCTCACGGCAGGCCTGAAATCAGGGGAGATTGTGGTGATGGACCGAGGTTACGTGGATCTGGATCACTTCAAGGACTTGGACGAGCGGGAGGTGGTTTGGGTGACGCGGATCAAGGAGGGGATGAAGTGCGAGGTGATGGAGGAACGGGAAATCAAGGCGGGATCCAAGGTGTTGGAGGACCACTGGGTGAAGCTGAGCAACGGGGAGATGGCGCGGAGGATCAAGGCGCTGGTGGTGGTGGACGGGACGGAAAGGGAAATGACCTTCCTAACGAATCAGATGGAATGGAGTGCGGCGACGGTAGTGGAGCTGTATCGATGCCGGTGG
>VHDF01000118.1 GCA_016871495.1 Verrucomicrobiota bacterium
TCGTGAAAACTCGAACCCTTTCTTCCCGGCGATCGAAGTCCATGTCGAACGAGGGGCCGGTGCTTTGCGCGACGGATTTTTCCCCCTGCGCGAGTCAAGCCGCGCGGGCGGCCATGCCGTTGGCGGCCGCACTTGGGACACTGGACCAACTGGCATGCAAATTCCTCCTTCAGATCGTAACGCTCTCCACATGAACAATTGGCAACAATGGACATAAGGATGCAGGATTTTCAGAAAAATGAAGCAGTATCGCCACAGCCCGGAAATCTGGAGCGAATTCACCCTATTGGACTACCTACCTGGAGCATCGGCTCGTGAGTAGCACGCCACCCTGGCGCTTGGAAGCACATTTTGAGGACCCAATGCCCTCTCCCTCTAGCCAAAGTGTCGTTGAACTCGGCCGCTGGCTATTTCTCAGCCTGTCGTGATTTCCAGCGCGACCACATGAGGATAAAGGACGGGGCGAAATCGGCAGGAGCTCGGGCGATCCAGTCATCGATGGCAGCAGGACTGAACCAGCCTCCTTCGGAGATTTCGTCCGGGTGCAGCGCGAACGGTCCCTCGCTCATGCAGGAATAGAGCCAGACGAATTCCTGGCCGGTTTCGGCGCAGGCGTCCACCTTCAAGTGTCGTTCGGGACGGCTCGTGAGGGAGAGTCCGATCTCCTCGCGAAGCTCGCGCACGGCGCAATCGTCGTAGGCTTCGCCGGGATCGAGATGTCCCGACGCGGAAGAATCCCAAGTGCCAGGGAAACAGTCCTTCTTCATCGAGCGCTTTTGCAGGAACAGCTCGCCCCGTCGATTGAAGACGAAAACATGAACGGCCCGATGGAGCAGGCCGAGCTTGTGAACCTCGGACCGAGGGCGGCGGTCGATCACTTCATCGAGCGCGTTAACGACGTCGAAATATTCCACCGTCATGTTCGAGAGTGAAGGAGTTGGGCGAGGTGCGCGAATCGGTCCAGATCGATTTCCTCCGCGCGGGCGGTGGCCGGAATGCCGGCTTGGGTAAGCGCTGCGGAGAGCGATTCTTCCGGCCAGTCTTGTTTGAGCAGGTTTTTCATCATCTTGCGTCGTTGCGAAAAGGCGCGCTTGACGACCCGCGCGAAGGTGCCTTCCAAGGGCCGCGGCAACAAGGGCGAATCGCGGCGGATCAGGGTCACGCACGCGGAGGTCACACCGGGTTCAGGAAAGAAGCAACGGGCGGGGATTTTGAAATGTCCGGCGCATCGATAGCGCAAGCCCAGCAGCAAGGTCAGGAGTCCGTAGCTGGATTCGCGTGGCCGGGAGCCGATGCGCTGCACGACTTCCCATTGCAGGGTGGCCGCGATGCGATGGGGAGGGAAATCGACCGAAGCAAGCTCCACCAGCATGGGAGAACCGGTGGAGTAAGGCAGGTTGCTGGCGACCTTCCAGGAGTTTCCCAAGGATGTCAGGGATTCGGGGGAAACCGCGGCGGGAGTGGTTGTAGGGAGGTTCGGATTGGAGCGATGGTCCCTGATCCACTCCAGAGCGTCGGCGTGAAACAAGTTGAAATGCGGATGTTGGGAGAAGCGATCCCGAAGCACGGCCACCAGGCGTTCATCGATTTCAACCGCGGTCACCTCCGCTCCGCGTTCAAGCAGGTGCGCCGTGAGCGGACCGAGCCCCGGCCCGATCTCGAGCACACGATCCCCGGCGGTCACTTGAGCCGCCTCGGCGATGCGGTTCAGCTGATTTCGATCATGGAGGAAGTTTTGGCCCAGCGACTTCGTCACGCGATGGTCTCGCGCTTCCATCCAGCGCCGCATTTCGGAGAGAGTCATGCCGCTGTTTCGCCGGCCGCGGCGGCTGATGCGATGGAACGCGATGGGCAAGCTTTCGCTTCGAGGCCGCGGCGGCTGATCTTTCGGACTCCGCTGCGCTCCGGAAGGCCGCTTTGTTGGGGGCGGCCACCCGTGGATGTTCCGGGGCCGGCGCTTGATTCCAATTGTCGCTCGACGAGGTTCAAGGCGTGGTTCAGTTGGGCTGGCGAAATCGTGAGGGGAGGGGTGAAACTCAACACCTGTCCGTGCTCGCCTTCAGGCAGCAGGATCAATCCCTGTCCCAGGAGTGATTTGACCCAACCGAGGACGGTGGCGGGCGGAGCCGATCGCGCTTCGAGGCCGGCCAGCAATCCACGTCCGCGCGGGACCAATCCAAGTTGCGGAAATCGGCTGGCCAGTCGGCGCATGGCTTCCATCAGGTGTTGGCCGGTTGATCGAGAGCGCCGGGCGAGCCCCAGTTGGCGGTGAACCCGAATGCTGGCCAACGCCATCGCACAACCCACCGGGTGGCCCAGGAATGTGCTCGTGTGAATGGCTTCCCCGTCGGATTCCGGCCAGGCGGCGTCCATGAGATCGGCGCGCCCGACGCAGGCGGAGATGGGAAAGCCGCCGGCGAGAGCTTTGCCCAAGCAGATGAGATCCGGCACGACGCTCTCGTGTTCACATGCGAACCCATGACCGGTGCGTCCGAAGCCGGTGTAGATTTCATCGAAGATCAACAAGGTGCCGTGTTCCGCGCAGAGTTGGGCCAACTGGGGAAGAAAGCCGGGGATCGGAATACGAATGCCGCCCCGGGCTTGAAGGGGTTCGATGAGGACCGCGCCGATGGTCCCTCGCTTCAGCCGGGTGGCCAGGAAATCGAGCGAGGTTTCACCCCGCTTCATGCTGGCAGTATTCGCCGACGCCGGTGGTGTTGCGGCGTGGGCGTCAGGGAATGGGGCGAATTCGACGAAGCCGCCCAGTTGGGGGCGAAAGCGTTGCCGGAAATGGAGGCGGTGAGTGGCGTTGAGCGCTCCGTAACCGAGACCGTGATAACCCCCCTCGAACGCGATGATGTTAGGGCGTCCGGTGGCGAGCAGCGCGGTCTTGAGCGCCGCCTCAACCGCTTCAAATCCAGAACTGCCGAGGATGACTTTACCCCGGCTGGACGCTCCTTTGGATTTCGCGCGCGTCCAGCGTTCGAAGGTGATGCGGCTGAGTTGAGCGCAGAGTTCCGCCTTGAGCGGGTGGGGATGGACGTCGCCCATCGCGTGGGGCAAACGGCGGAGTTGGCATTGGCCGGCGCGGACAATATCGGGATGAGCATGACCCGCGGCGGCCACACCGAAAGCGGCGGTGAGGTCCAAATAACGACGGCCCTCCGCATCCCAAACGTGAACGCCCTTGGCGCGGTCCCACACGATGGGCCAATCCCCCGAGGCCGATTGATGCGTGACATTGCGGGATTCGTAGCGGGAGAGTGCGCGAAGCACCTGGGCGGAATCGGTTCGGAGCGGCATGGTCAGCGGCCGGGTTAGACTCCCCGCTCGTCGGGAGGCCAGATGACTTTGTGCATTTGCACTTGGAATCGCGCCGGGAGGCAGTCGCGAATCATCGCCTCAGCCAACTCGCGGCGGGTGATGGGATGATGGTCCGGCGGGACGCTTTTCAGGCTGGGGTGCCGCTGCGAAGCTGACAGCGGGGAAGCCCACGAAATCAAGATGGGGCAGAGGGTGTCGAGTTGGTGCCGCTGGATCATGTCACGAGTCCAGTCATAATCTTCGCGGGAGAGGACCACAAACTTGATTTCGTCGCGGGGGGTGAGGAGCGGCAGGTTCTCCAGGCGGTTGCGCCCGGCTTCACCGCTGGAAGGGCATTTGAGATCGACGATGCGATGGACGCGGGTATCGACAGGACGGATGTCGAGGGCGCCGCTCGTTTCCAAGAGCACGGTGAAGCCACGGTCGCAAAGTTCGCGGAGGACGCTTGGCGTATGGGGTTGTGCCAGCGGTTCGCCGCCGGTGAACTCGACCAGGGGCAACCGGCGGGTCGAGGGCAGGGCGGGGTTTGGAAAGGCGAAGGGTTTGGCCCATGCTTCGACATGGCCAAGGACATCGTCACAACTCATGCGCGAACCTTGGCTGAAGGCGTACGCCGTGTCGCAGTAGGAGCAACGCAGCGGGCACGCCGTCAAGCGGACGAAAACGCAGGGCAGGCCCGCCCAAGTGCTTTCGCCTTGAAGGCTCAGGTAGATTTCGTTGACGACGAGGGAACCTTCCATGGGGAGGCTTTCGCCGGACCCGAGGGGTCAGGCCTTCTGCTTGAGTCCGACGCTGCTGGCGCGTTTGGCGATTTTCCGGCTCGTCAGCACTTTGGTGACCGTGCCTTGGGCGAGGTATTGCGAGCGGAGCCGGTTTAAGAGCACATCGCGTTGGTCGATGAGGCGTTTGAGTTTGCGGGGTTTCACCCGGCTCAAGGCGTAGGCGGTGAGCAACGGCATGGACAGCGTGCTGTCGGTGTAACACACGACGCAATCCGGGAGATGGTCCGGATCCACTTTGCCCCAACTGACCGCCTCGGCCGGGGTTGCGCCGCTGAGCCCGCCGGTGTCAGGCCTGGCATCCGTGCATTGGAGGAAATAGTCGTGGCCCTTTTCCGCGATGCCCATCACTTCCTGGATCTGCGGCTCCGTTTGCAGCATGAAGTTTTTGGGGCTGCCGCCGCCGAAGATGAGCACGCTGCTGGTTTTCCCGGAAGCCTTGGCGTGATAGACGATGGCGGCGGTCTGGTTGACGTCGCGGTTGACATCAAGGAGGAGCTTGGAATCGCGCAGGGCCATGGCGGCGATGTTCATCCCGATCGAGCTGTCGCCGGGACTGGATGTGAAAATGGGAATGCCGCACTCGTAGGCGGTGGCGAGGATGGAAGCGTCTTGGAGTCCCAAGGCGCGTCCGCGTTCGTGCACGTATTTGCCGAGCCGATAGTGAAACTCATCGGTGCCCATGGTTCGTTGGAACTCCGGGCCTTGAATGACTTCGCGGACGAAGGCATCGGTGTCGAGGAGGACGTTGTAATCGAAGACGACGTCGTAAATGCGGATCACTCCGTCCCGGTGCAACTCCACGTCGTTGAGGAAAGGGCTGCCCTGGTAGAGGGCCATGTCGAGTCCGTAGTGAAGATCGTGGTAGAGATTCGCGCCCGTGGAAACGATCCAATCGATGAAACCGGCTTTCATCAGGGGAATGAGGCAGCTCTTGCCGAGTCCGGCGGGGGTGAGGGCCCCCGTCAGGCTCATGCCGATGCATCCGTCCCGGGCGAGCATTTTGCCGGCGAAGAGGCGGGCCGCTTCGCGGAGACGCCCGCCATTATAGGCCAGCATGACGTCGTCAATGAGGTCGGCGGCGCTGATGTCGCGTCCGACCGCGAGCGGGTTGAGTCGGGGATACGCGGCAAACTTTTTGGAGGCTGATGCGCGGCTCATGGGGGCGGAGTGTGGCCAAAGGACGCGGGGAGAAAAGGAAAAACTCGAAGGCCAGGTCGAGGCGATGACCCTTGCGTCATCACAACTTGAACTGGCTTCGGAGATGGGTCTGAAGGCTCGTTCGTGAGCGGGATCGGTCCTGAGGACCGTAGCCTGAACCGACCCGTCCTCACCGACGGCCTGCGATGGGTGAAAGGGCGGGGGCCGGAGATCTTATTCCCTGGGTTGACGAGTTCCTGGTCTGTTTGAACAAGGACGGAAAGAAGCCGGGCCATGCGCCAAAAGCGCGTTTCGCGGGCGAAGGAATCGCGCAACATTGAATTCCGATTTTCCCGCGCCGGGATGATGACCTGGAGCGAAGCGAACTGAGGGAGCATGCCCTGGCCATGGGCCTGTGACCGAAGTGCAACGATGCTTCAGGTCAAAAGAACAAGCGAGAAAGCCGGAAGTCAATGTGGCACGGTTCCCAAGTCTTGGCGCGCGATGCCATCCCTACCCGTGTTCATCCATGGAATCCGTGGCCCCAATTTCCTATTCGGGAATCAGGGTCATTTCGCCTGCGTATCCCGAGGCCGGGTTCGGGGGCGCCGTGGATCCAGCGAAGTTCTCCTCGATCGATTTCGAGTCCCGCAAAGGGATCCGTCGCGAGGAGCCAATGCGAATCCAGATCGAGATGATGGGCGAGCGACGCGAGTTGAAAGGCGGCGGCGATGCCGCAGGAGGATTCCATCATGCAGCCCAGCATCGTCCGCAGTCCACGCGATCGGGCGGCTTCCAAAACGCGCCTGGCACCGCGAGGACCGCGTGTCTTGATCAACTTGACATTGACCCCGTGAAAGCCGTCGTTCCATCGGTTCGAGTCCTGCTCGGTTTGACAGGATTCGTCGGCAAAAATGGGCCAGGGCGAACGTTGCTTCAGCCAGCGCTGGTCTTCGCCCGACGCTTCAGCGGGCATGGGCTGCTCGATCAACTCGATGGGACCCCAGGCGGCCAGGTTTTCCATGGCTTGCAACGCCTGCTCCTTCGTCGGCCAGGCCTCATTGGCGTCCAGCCGAAGGATTTTGTTCGGCGCGGCCGCGCGAACGGCAGCCAGGATTTCAGGGTCTCGTGGTGAACCGACCTTGATTTTCAGAATGGGAAAATCTCCGGCTTCCAGCACCTTTCGATCAATGATCTCCGGCTCGTCGATGCCGATGCTGAAGCTGGTGAGGCAGGAAGGAGGTGGGCCGGGCAACTCGAGGAGTCTCGCCAAGGTGACACCCCGATGGCGGGATGCGCCGTCCAAAAACGCGGTCTCCAGGGCGCTCAAGGCGGAACGGGGTCCGGTCAGGCCGTCGAGAAACTGGAGACTGGAATCGACCTCCTCGAAGTCGAGCTTGAGCGGAGGCAGGGCTCCGAGGAAGCCGGTCAAGTCCGCCGCGGATTGGTGGTATCGCAAGCTGGTGGGGGCTTCGCCCCAGCCTTCTCGACCGGCATCATCGCGCAGTTGAACCAGCAGCGTGTCGATGGAGCGGCGGCCGCCTTGAGCGGCGGTCGAGGAAACCGCCCAGGCATGCCGGAGCTCGAGCGGAACGACCTCAAACCGCAGCTTCACGGTTTGGGAAGCGGCACTTGGCCGGGACGGCCCAGGTAGTAGATCAAGTCCCGAACTTCTTGTTCCGTGAGATTGTCGATCAGACCCTCCGGCATCATGGAGATCTCGCTCTGCGAGATGCGTTTGACGTCCTTGCGCTGAAGGGTGAGGGATTCGGTTTGCGTGGCAATGACCACCACCTGGTCGTTTTGTTCCTTCACCAACCCGGTGATCACGCGGTCATCGGTGGTTTCAATCGTCGAGCTTCGATATTCATGAGGAATGACGGCGTTGGGATCCACCATGTTTTCAAGCAAGTAATCCAAGTCGGTGCGGTTGGATCCGGTCAGGTTCGGCCCCACATTGGCGCCCTGATCGAAGAGGGTATGGCATTGGGCACACACGCGATTGTAGACCGCGCGCCCGCGCGGGCCATCTCCGGGTTGAGAGCCTCCGGCCCGATACAAGCTCCGAAACCTGGCAATGGCCTGCTTCTTCTCCGCGGGACTCTCACGGAACGATCCCCAGACCCTTTCCAGGTCCGCTTGGACCTCCGGATGATTGAGGTTGCGGAGCTGTCGAATCCATTCCGCCGTCAGGTCGGACTTGGGGACCGCTGCCTTCTGGACGGCGGCAAGAAGCGGGCGGGCGTAGGAAACACGGGAGCACAGCGAGGCGAGAGCATCCCGCTTTTCCGTGGCGTTGAGTTGTCCATAGACCTCAAGCAGACGCGCCGGAGTGTCCGGATGATCATAGGCGCCGAGAGCGCGGATGGCGGGGCCGCGCAGCGTGGGTTCGGTGAGCGCGGTGTGGTAAGCGGTGGGGAGGGAAGGGTCCCTCGTCGTGGCGAGCGCGTCGAGCGCGGATCTTCGGGCTTTGGCTTCAGCCGACCGGTCGAGCAGGGTGGCGCGCAGAGTGGCGAGGGCGGACGCGCTGCCGAACGTGAGCGACAGGGATTGCGCCAGAGCGCGGACCTCGGCGTGAGGGCTCGAGGCCAGACGGGTTTCAGCTTGGGACCATCCGGGCGGCGGGGTCACATTGCGCCGGCCTTGCAACGCTGCCGCGATGCCCTGGAGCACCTCGAGCTTCTTCGCCTCGGGCCCTTCAGAAGCGAGAGCCTCCACCAAGTGCGATTGACTGGCGGGATCTTGAGTCAGCACGATGCGGCGAGACGTGAAGTTCAGGATTCTCGGCAGGGCGGTGTCGAACGCGGCTTGCAGCGCTTCGCGCGGGCGCTCGGGGACGAGCGGTTCCATGGCATACCAAATCATGAGGGGGAGATTGTGATCACCGGCGTCCTCCGAGCGCTTCAAGAGGCTGGCCACCATGCGGCCGCGCATGTCGAAGGGCGCCCGTTGCATCGCGGCGGCGAGGTAAAGCCGGACGACCGGGGAAGGATCGGTCTCGGCGAGTTGGAAAAGATCGGGGTCGGCTCGCAATCCTTGCGTCTCGGCCTCGGTGATCCAACCACGCAACCGGTCGAGATCTTCGAACGCCAATTGCACGGTCCAGGCGCGCACATATTCGTCGGGGCTCTTCAGATTCTCGATCGCCGTGCGGACATCGAGATTTCCCGAGACATTCAGCGCCCACAAGGCGCGCAGCTTCCGGCTGGTGGAGGGATGGTCGCGGAGAATGGCGAGCAGTCCTTCGCGAACCTCCTTGTTGGGGCCGGATTCGGCGGCGCGTTCCTGGAGGATTCTGCGGGCGTGCCGCACGTGCCAGTCGTTCTTGTGCAACTGCAGTGAAACCAACTGGGCGTTCGACATGGCGCGAAGGTCGATCGAGGTGTGGGGTTGGTCGCGATAGACGATTTTGTAGATGCGGCCGTTGGAGCGATCGTGGCCGCCCTCGTTGTTGTGATGGCACTGGTTCTTGTCATACCAGTCGATGATGTAAACCGAGCCGTTGTGGTCGTAACGTTGATTCAGGGTTTGCGACCAGGTGTCGTTAAAGTTGAGGAAGTCGGGGCTGTGTTTGCCCACGAATCCCGACCCTTTCCGCTCGGGCTTGTCGACGTTGAGGCGTTGTCCATGGATGTTGCCCATGAACAAACCCCCTCGGTAGGTCTCAGGCCAGGAATCGCCGAGATAAACCATCAAGCCGGCGTGGGCGTGACCGCCTCCCATCTCATCGCTGCGCCCATTGGCCGCGTGCGGTCCCCGATTGCCCGCGTAATGAACGTGGTCGGCCACGGTTTTGATGTCCTCGAAAACGTAAGGATAAATCGGCTTGCGCGAGTTGGGCTCGCGGTGGGCGGCGTGGCGGGCGGTCTCCTCGCGGCCCACGGTGTAGTGGAGTCCGCCCTGGCGTTCGTAGCGTCCGCCTTGAATCATGTGCCAAAGGTGGGGGATGACACAGGCTTCGATCCAGCACTGGCCCAGTTCATCGAAATCGACCCCCCAAGGATTGCTGGTGCCCTCGGCAAAGACTTCGAAGGCCTGCCGGATAGGATGGTAACGCCAGACGGCCGCGTCCACCCATTGCCGTTCCGATTCAGGCGCGCCGGGCTTGCCCACGTGGGAGGGACAGAAGACACCATGGCAGCCGTAGAGCCATCCGTCGGGTCCCCAGATGAAGGTGTTGAGCGTTTCGTGCGTGTCGCGCAGATAATCCCAACCGTCGAGCAGGACCTTGGGTTCGCCGGCCGGTTTGGGTTCGTTCCAATCCTGGACCGGAATGAAGAGCAAATGGGGCGCGGCGCCGACCCACACGCCTCCGAAACCGATTTCAAGGCCGCTGATCAGGTTCAGTCCTTCCATGAACACGGTGCGTCGATCGAACTTGTGGTCGTGGTTGGTGTCCTCGAAGACAAGGATGCGGTCCTTGCCTTTTCCTTCCGGAGCGCGTTTGGGATAGGTGTGTCCTTCGGCCACCCAAATGCGTCCGCGATCGTCGAGACAGAAGGCGATGGGTTGGCGCACGTCAGGTTCATGGGCGAAGGCGTGCAGTTTGAAGCCCTCGGGCAGCGTGGCGGCCTGGACCGCTTCCGCCGCAGTCAACCCGGCATGCGGGACAACGTCCGCCGGAGGGGGTTGATTCTCGGGACGAGCGGGATCGATGGCGTCTGAGAAGCTGGGCTTGGCCCTGTAGAACCAAAAGCCGTCGAAGTTCAAATGTCCCCAATGACCGGATTGTTGATCGACGAGACGGATAAACACCGTTTTGTTCAGGTGGGGTTCCATCGAAACCACGGCGGGGCGAAGATTCTCGGATTCCAGACCGGATACTTTGACGAGAACCTTTTGTGTCCCGGCTTCAACAAGCTCCACGCGGGTGGATGGCCAGGGACCTCCGCCGACCAGAAAACTGGCCCACGGATGGGTGACTCTGAAAGGGGCGGACGTGAGGGTTCCCCGAGGATCATCGCCGACGCGCTCGAATCCACCGATCCAGTAATCCCCTTGGTGCTGGCTTTTCATGTCGGGCCGGCGTGCGGCGACGGCATCACCCTGCACCGGCTGTCCTTCGAATGCTTTTCCTTCAACCGTCCAATCCCGGAGGGAACCGTCTTCGAAATCCAAGTTGAGCACGCGTCCATCGAGCCCTTGGGGACGGATGCCCGCGGACATGTCAGCCGCGTGCAAGGAGAGCAGGGCAATCATCCAGACGAAACCCGTGGCGCAGGCGAAGAGCAGCGCAGCCGCGACCTGGGTGAAGGGAAGTTGGGTGGGACGGATGCGTCGAGCGTCATTCGATTTCATAGTAAGGTGTCGCGAGCGTCGTGTGGGCGCCCGCGCCGAGGTTTGCCTGGCGTGGTTGAGCGGTAACGCGGAGAAGTATTTCAAAATATCGACGGATTCGGAAACCTCAAAATGGCAGAGAGAGGCAGTGCGGTGCAACCAGAGGTTGTCCGTGACCGGGTTGTCTTGGTAACGCAGACAGCCCTGTCTGCTGTGGCGCAGGCTGCCCAACCTGCGGGGGCGACGAAGGGAACCCGGCGCGTGGAGAGCCTGGAAGGGCCTCGTTCTTTACCCGCGGCCCCTGCCGCACAGGATTCTCCGTTTCTTTGCACAGCGCCACCCTCCTTGCCCTACGCCGGTCCGTCCACACGCACGGGGTTCAGATGGATCGAACGCGTGACGAAGGCCAGCCGCCTTCGTCCTGAAGGATCTAGGCTCTGAACCGGTCCTGCAAGCATTGGCCGATCGTCCCGAGCGACCGGTTGAACCGGCTTGTTTGGGTCACCTGTGGCCGCCGAATGGCATGGCTCAAGTTCCGTTCGGGCCTCCGCTGGAGCAAAGGGTCATGATGGTCCACGAGGACAAAGGCATGGACTTCAACGCCGAATCGTTCGGGAAGTTCGGCAACCAGATGAAGGAAACCGCGCCGGTCGTCATCGGAGAGAGAGTCGATCCCGGCGTTGACCGCGGTGGACCCCATGATACCACCCTCCAGCAACTCGCCTGCGCAAGGGCCGTGACACGGCGCCGCTCATCACGACTTTCCTCACATGCGCAATGCATCCACAAGTTGACGGTGATGTGCGCGACAGCGCCGGGGCGCGGCGTTCACGCCGATTCAGGGCGTGTCTTCAAAGGGGCATGGCAGGTTTAACGGGAATGGGTGCTGCCCGGGCGAAGGCACCCACCCAGGGCGGGTCATGGAGCGGGAGGAGATCGCCGCGAGCGGAAGCGCCGTGAACGGCGCGCCCCGACAACTTGAGGATGTGCCGCCATCTGCTAACGTCAACAGTTAAGACTTGATCCTATTGACGTCGTGCGACCGGCCGGAGAGCTTGACTATCGCCCACCGATCCTGTGGATGGGCCTGGTTTCAGCAAGCTTCCCACCGGCGACCTTCATCCGCGCTTCCAGCGGGAGCAGGTCA
>VHDF01000119.1 GCA_016871495.1 Verrucomicrobiota bacterium
CGGGAGCGGAGCGGCTCAAGCAGCGATATCGAAAGTTTCGTTCTTTCGGTCCCTTCGAGGAGCGGAAAGGGGGAGCCTCAGGGACGCCGGCCAAGGCTCCGGCGGTTTGAAGCTGGATTTGCCGTGGCCCATTTGCCCCCGCTCGTTTTCGAGCCCTTGCCCTTTGAACGACCCTGGGGAGGTCACCGGCTGCAAGAGCTCTATCAGAAGCCCGGAGTGCACGGGAAGCCCGTGGGTGAAACTTGGGAGGTGGCGGATCGAGCCGGGGCAGAGTCGGTGGTCGCGGAGGGCGAGTTCAAGGGGGCCTCTCTTCGCTGGTTCATGGAGCATCGGCGCGAAGACCTGCTGGGTTTGTTGCTTCCGCATTTTGACGCTTCTGCCGGATTGGAGCGATTTCCGTGGCTCATCAAATGCCTTGATTGCGCCCAAACCCTTTCCCTGCAGGTCCATCCCTCTCCCGAGAAGGCCCGCCGTTTTGGTGGGGAACCGAAGACCGAGTTATGGTATGTCACGCGCGCGGCGGCGGATGCGTGTTTATGGGCTGGGCTGGAACGGCACGTTGAAGTGGAGGAGTTGGCTCGGGATGCGGGGAAACCGGGCTTTGCGCGTCATCTGCACCAGATTGCGGTGAGAGCCGGGGATGCATTGTTTTTGCCGAGCGGACGGCTGCACGCTCCGGGCGCCGGGGTGTTGATTTTCGAGGTGCAGGAGAACTCCGACACGACCTACCGGCTTTACGATTGGGATCGAGTGGGAGTGGATGGGCGTCCGCGTGCCTTGCATTTGAACGAGGGATTGGCCTCGATCGACGTGCATGATTTGCGCCCGCGGTTGGTGGCTGAAGACTGGAGTGATCCGGGTGCGGGTGGTCTGCGGCGGCGAACGCTTGCCGAGTGCGAAATGTTCCGGGTGAATGAATCGAGGTGCGGGGCTTCCGTGGAGATTCCGTGGGCTCCATCGGGTTCGGCGCGGGCTGTGGGAGTCGTCGAAGGCTGGCTGCGGGTGAGTGCGGATGGATTCGACGGACGGATGGGGGCGGGTCGCTGGGTTTTGATTCCGGCGAGCGCGGGTGGGGTGCGGTTGGAGGCGGAGGGTGAAGCGTGTTGGCTGGAGGTGGGTCCAGGGCATCAAAGGTGCTGACCGCGAGAGACGATGGAGATGAAGCCGCCCGCAGAAGGAATGGAACGGAAGTCAACGGAGAGCCGCGTGCGCGAGTTCTGTTGGCGCTGGATGCAGCAGGGCCTGGGAGTGTTGGTGGCAGGTTCGATTGTCCCCGGGTTAAAGTGGGAAGAATTCACGGACCTGGCCTTGGCCGCGTTGATGCTCGCCACGCTGCATGCGTTTTTGCGCCCGCTTCTCTTCTTCCTTTCCTTACCGCTGCTCGTGGTCACGCTGGGTTTGTTTATGATCGTCATCAACGCGGGCCTGTTGATGTTGGTTTCAAGGTTCTTGCAGCCGCGATTCGAAGTGGATTCGTTTGGGGCGGCTTGCTGGGGGGCGATCGTGATTGGATGTGTGGGGATGTTTGTCAAGGTCTTGAGATGGCCTTGGAAGACGAGGGTAAGATTTCATCAAGGGTTGCCGAGAAATCCCCGACAGACAGGGAGGCCAACGAGGGACTCGGACGGTCCTGGATCGGGCCCCATCATCGACGTTTGATTTCCTAGAGCTTGCTTCGCCAGGCACGAGTTCAGCTTCATGTTGAGACATTATTACTCGAATAGAGTTTGGCTATTTGATTTTTAACAAGAGTCGTTGTGTCTCTAAATAGAGACACTGTTGCACATTGACGCGAGAGCGTTTGTGGGCGCTCTTAAATGCAAATAATTGTTCAACAATATCTTAGATACAAGGTTAACCGTGCCATCTAGCTGGAATAAAAACTGATGGGAGATGGGTTAGGCTCGGATCTTGGGATTCGAGATTGCGGAAAACAAAGGTCGGTGAATGGCGTTGGCTGGCCGGAGTTTGAAAACCAATGATTCGCTTACAGCGCCATGGAAAGAGATCTGGAATTATGAATAATGTGGCTCGATGGAATCCGTTTCGAGAATTGGATGATCTGCATGCGCGACTGAGCTCTTACCTTTCTCCGGCGTCCGGACGCGGAGATGGTGGCCGGGAGAACATGACCGTGGCAGAGTGGGCACCGGCTGTGGACATCACGGAAGATGATGGGGCGTATGTGATCCGCGCCGAGTTGTCGGATGTGAAGAAGGACGATGTGCATGTGCGTGTGGATGCGGGAGTTTTGACCATCCATGGGGAGCGCAAACTGGAGAAGGAGGAGAAGAACAAGCGTTACCATCGCGTGGAGCGGTCCTATGGCTCATTTGTGCGCCGGTTTGGCGTGCCGGAAGATGCGGACGGCGACCGGATTGAGGCGGCCTTCAAAGATGGGGTTTTGGAAGTGAGGCTGCCCAAGCACGAGGTTGCCAAGCCAAAGAGCGTTGAAATCAAGGTGGGCTGAGCGATCTGTTGCATTGAGGGAGCACCTTGAAGGTGCGGAGGAATCGGTCAAGGCCGGGCGCATGGTGGCATGCGGCCCGGCCCATTTTTTTGAGGGGTGCGGATAAGTGGCGATAACGGGCGGGGAAGTGAGGCTTATACTTTTCCCGGCCCGTTGACGATGTATCCATGGAGCTCCTAGATTACTTCTCGTTGGCCCTGGCTCCAGGCTGAGGGCGCCCGATGAACCTGTTCTCTCAACTTTTTCGTTCCACTCTGGGTCGAAAAATGCTCATGGCCCTGACCGGTGCCGCTCTATTCCTTTTTGCGGTCGGGCACATGCTGGGAAATTTGCAAGTGTTCCTGGGTCCGGACTCGATCAATCGTTACGCGCACTTCCTGCACAGCTCGCCGGAGTTGTTGTGGATGGCGCGGCTGGGATTGCTGGTGGCGCTTGGGGTGCATGTGTGGGCGGCGGTATCGTTGACGTCGCAGAACCGGGCCGCTCGACCGGTGGCTTATGACGGGAATCGGGCTCCGACGGCGGCGAGTTACGCTTCGCGGACGATGTTCATGAGCGGTTTGATTGTTGCGGCATTTCTCATGTATCATTTGCTTCATTTCACGGTGCGGGTGCAGGCGGTGAATTTCACCGGGCATGATTTTGATGGATTGATGGATGCTCAGCAGCGGCATGATGTGCATCAGATGGTGAAGAGGGGATTTTCAAAACCGATGGTCTCGCTCTTCTATATTGTGGCGGTGGGATTGCTTTGCCTTCATTTGAGTCATGGATTGCGCGCGGCGTTTCAATCTTTGGGCTTCAAGAATCGCGCGTGGAGCCCGGTATTGGACCGGCTGGCTTTGGTGGCTGGGGGGGCGCTCTTTGCCGGTTATGCGGCGGTACCCTTGGGGGTGATGTTGGGCTGGGTGCGATGAACGGTTCCGACCGATGAAACTGGACTCCAAGATTCCTTCCGGACCGTTGGCTCAGAAATGGGAACGGCACAAGTTCGAGATGAAGCTGGTGAATCCGGCGAACAAGCGGAGATTTGATGTGCTGGTGGTGGGGAGCGGTTTGGCCGGCGCGTCGGCCGCGGCGACGCTGGCGGAGTTGGGCTACCAGGTGGCCTGCTTCTGTTTCCAGGACAGCCCGCGCCGTGCTCATTCCATCGCCGCCCAGGGAGGGATCAACGCCGCGAAGAATTATCGCAATGACGGCGATTCGGTGCATCGGCTGTTTTACGATACGATCAAGGGTGGGGATTTTCGCGCGCGCGAGGCGAATGTTTACCGGCTGGCGCAAGTGAGCGTGCAGATTATCGACCAGTGCGTCGCGCAGGGTGTTCCGTTCGCGCGCGAGTACGGCGGTCTGCTGGACACTCGCTCGTTTGGGGGTTCGCAGTTGCAGCGGACCTTTTACGCCCGGGGGCAGACGGGGCAGCAATTGTTGCTCGGCGCTTACCAGGCTTTGTCAAGGCAGATTGGTTTGGGCACGGTGAAGATGTTTCCCCGCACGGAGATGCTTGAGCTGGTCCTAGTGGACGGGGCGGCCAAGGGCATTGTCGTGCGGGATTTGGTGAACGGAGAGGTCCGGTCCTACGCGGGGGACGCGGTCGTTCTGGCTACGGGGGGATACGGCAACGTTTTTTATCTCTCCACCAACGCCGTGGGGTGCAACGTCACCGCGACCTTCCGGGCCTACAAGAAGGGGGCTGCTTTTGCGAATCCGAGTTTCACCCAGATTCATCCGACGTGCATCCCGGTGAGTGGAGATCATCAGTCGAAGCTCACGTTGATGTCGGAATCGTTGCGCAACGACGGACGGGTGTGGGTGCCGAGAAACAAGACGGAGAGTTCGAAGCCGGCTTCGAGTGTGGCGGATGCAGACCGGGATTATTTTCTGGAGCGGAAGTATCCGAGTTTCGGCAATCTGGCTCCGCGGGACATTGCGTCTCGCGCGGCGAAGGAAGTGTGCGATGAGGGTCGGGGTGTGGGGCCCGGTGGCTTGGGTGTTTATTTGGATTTTGCGGACGCGATCCGCCGGCTGGGAGAGAACAAGATTCGCGAGCGGTACGGGAATTTGTTCGACATGTATGAGCGCATCACGGGTGAGAACGCCTACCGGCAGCCGATGCGCATTTATCCGGCCGTGCATTACACCATGGGGGGGTTATGGGTGGACTACCACCTGATGTCGAATATTCCCGGGTTGTTTGTGGTGGGGGAGGCTAATTTTTCCGATCACGGGGCCAACCGCCTGGGAGCCAGCGCGCTGATGCAGGGGCTGGCGGACGGTTATTTCGTCCTGCCATACACCCTCAGCCATTATTTCGCGTCGAACAAGCCCAACCGGCCGGCGACGACGCATCCGGAATTCAAGAAAGCGGAGGAGGAGGCGCGGGCCCGATTGAAGCGTCTTCTCTCCAGCAGCGGCAAACGCACGCCCCGCTCCTTTCACCGCGAGCTGGGTCAGCTGATCTGGAATCATTGCGGGATGGCGCGATCGAGGGAGGGTTTGACTGCGGCGTTAAGGAGGATTCCCGAGTTGCGGGAGGAGTTTTGGAAAACGGTGGCCGTGACGGGCGGCGTCGAGGGATTCAATCAAACGCTGGAACATGCGGGGCGCGTGGCGGACTTCATGGAATTTGCGGAGCTGATGTGTTTGGACGCGTTGACGCGCGAGGAATCTTGCGGCGGCCACTTCCGGGTCGAGCATCAGGAGGAGGGAGAATGCAAGCGCAATGACGAGCAGTTTGCCCATGTGGCGGCCTGGGAATATGCGGGGCCGGGCCAGGCGCCGGTCCGCCATGCCGAGCCTTTGGTGTACGAGGAAATCAAGATGGCCAGCCGGAGTTACAAATGAGGTCGTCGCATTGATTCCGACTTTCTATGCATCTCACGCTCAAGATTTGGAGGCAGAAGGAACCCGGCGACACGGGGGCTTTTGAAACGTACTCGCATCCGGGGGCGCATCCGGACATGTCCTTCCTGGAGATGCTGGATGTGCTCAATGAGCGTTTGATTTTGGAGGGGAAGGAGCCGGTGGCGTTCGATTCGGATTGCCGGGAAGGCATTTGCGGAACGTGCTCGCTGGTGATTAACGGAGTTCCGCATGGAGGGCAGAAGGGGACGACGGCCTGCCAGCTTCATTTGCGGAAGTTCAAGGACGGTGACACGATTACCATCGAACCCTGGAGGGCCAGGCCGTTTCCGGTGACCAAGGATCTCTGTGTTGATCGCACCGCGTTTGACCGGATCGTTCAGTCCGGGGGATTCGTGTCGGTGAGCACGGGAGGCGCTCCAGACGCCAACTGTTTACCGGTGCCGAAGGAAGACGCGGATCTTGCCATGGACGCGGCCCAATGCATCGGGTGTGGCGCGTGCGTGGCGGCTTGCAAGAATGCCAGCGCGATGTTGTTTGTTTCCGCCAAGATTTCCCATCTGGGTTTGCTGCCTCAGGGGAAGGTGGAGCGCGACCGGCGTGTTTTGAACATGGTGAAGACCATGGATGCGGAAGGGTTTGGCGCCTGCACCGTGACCGGGTCATGCGAGGCCGTGTGCCCCAAGGAAATTCCGCTGACGTTCATCGCCCGGATGAACCGGGATTACGGGCTGGCGCTGATCAAAGGGCGGAGCTAAGCCGGATGTTTCATACTGAGCTTGAATCCGCGACAGTGTGCCGCGTGAGGTCACGCGGCCTACAATCGCGCTTGCCTCAGTGTTCGTAGGCCCGGTGTCCTCACCGGGCGTTCCGTGCATGAGATATGCGGGCTAAGCCATTCGCGCTTCCGGGGGGAGGAGCAGGTTTAGGGTGCGGTGCCGCGCTGATCTTCCGAAAAACGGAAAGCCTTTTTCCCGGTGAGATCCGCGCTGGTGAAGGTGGGGCACCAATATTTTTCCACGTGGCTGACGACCAGGTCCGTTCCGGTGAAGTGGTCCACACCGGGTGGACGTTCGGGGTTGTACATGGTGTCGGTCATGTCGCGCATGAGGGCGACTTTCTTGCCCATTTTCACCATCTGGCGGATGCCGAAGGGGCGTCCGAGGACGCACATGTTGAGATGCACACCGCAGAGGATGACGTGATCGATTTGACGTTCGGCCAGGAGATTCCAGGTTTCCTGTCCGTTGTCGGTGAGGGCGTCTCCTTCGGCCAGGGAGAGGGTTTTGATTTGGCGGGTCCAGGCTTCCCGGATTTCGCATTTGCGGCCGGGGCAGGAACAGCCCATGTCGGAGTCATCGATGGGGAGGACCTGTTCAAATTTCGGGTCGGGCCAGCACCAGGCGGTCCCCCAGCGCTGCAGGGTTGAGAGCGGTGCGGGCGGGACGCTGGTTTTGGAGCGCAGGGCCAGTTGACGTTGGGGTGTTCCCTGGTAAAAGGACGTTACGCTGCTGGGTGCATGGATGATGAAGACGCCTTTGGAGCGGGCCAGGTTGACGACCTCGTTTAACGGACCGGCCATTTCCTCGACGCGACGGGCGGCGGACCGGCACCAATGATCGTCCCACATATCGCAGATGATGAGGGCGGTTTTGTTGGCGGGCCAGGATGCGGGTTTGACCTCCGCGGCACCGGTGGCGGGGGCCCTCGAGCGGAGTTGGAGCGTCAAGGTATCGGCGGCACTCATGATCAGAGAGGAGGTCCAAAGGCAGAGAAGGAGGGAGAGGCGCATGGCGTGGATTAGATTTGGAATTCGAAGGAGGATTTCTGGCGTTCGCCCTTGTTGACGACCTTCATTTTGACTTCTTCCTGGACGACGAGCGAGTGAGCGGGAACCGAGTGCATGAGAAAGACATTGGCTCCGATGGTGCTGCGGGCGCCGATCACCGTTTCTCCGCCCACCACCGTGGCCCCGGCGTACAGCGTGACGTGGTCCTCGATCGTGGGGTGGCGCTTTTGTCCGCGCAACTGCTGGCCTCCCGCGAGGGAACGCGCGACCAAGCCAACGCCCTGATACATTTTGACGTGGTGACCGATCTGAGCCGTTTCTCCCACGACGGTGCCCGTTCCGTGGTCGATGAAGAAGTGAGAGCCGATGCTGGCGCCGGGGTGCAGGTCGATGCCGGTGCGCGCGTGCGCCCATTCCGTCATGATGCGGGGAATGAGGAGAACTTCATTGAGGTAGAGTTGGTGCGCCAGTCGTTGAACGGCGATGGCCTCGATGAAAGGATAGGCCACGATGATTTCTTCCTTGCTCAGTGCGGCGGGATCGCCGTTGAAGGCGGCTTCTGCGTCCGTTTGCAGGAGTTCGCGGACTTGGGGCAGAGTGGCGAGGAATTCCCGGGCCCATTTATGGCCCACGGCGCGCAGGTTCTTTTTTCGAAATCCTTCCGGGGGGCGGTACTCGATGCTCTTGCAGATTTCGTCTTCCAGTCGTCCCAGGACGGAGTCCATGAGATTGGCGGTTTCAACTTTCAGTTCGGAAGAGTGGATGGGTTTTTCGTCGAAGAATCCCGGGAAGAGAAGGCGCAGGAGATCCGTCGTGATGGCGGCGATCGCGGATTTGGAGGGCAAGTTCTTGCCGTCGAGGTGGTTGATGCCACCCGAGCGCGCGTATGAAGCGATCAAACCGTCGGTCAACTCGGTGATCGAGGCGTTCATGGCGTCCATAATCCGGCACTCACGACCCGAAAGCAAGCAGGCCGGAAATCGTTGGAGGAGGGCCAGTGCATCGCGTGCAGGTGGGTCACGTGTGTGGGCCAAAGCGGTAGAGGGCTACCGCAGTCCAAGACGCTTCGCGACGGCGAGGCGGTTGGAGAATCCGCCAGGACTTGATAGGGGTAGGGACGAGGGATAGAACCTCGCCCCTACCTCTGTCGACAATTTGCGCGTGCGCCGGGGAAGGATCCTGGAACCCTTCGATTCGGGTGCGAGGGTGGAAACTATTCAATCAATTGATGGTGAACAAGTTGTCTTGAGGCTGGGTGGGGATGTCCGATTCTGTTTTCGACGTCCATATAGGGTTGAAGGCTGCTCTGATGGGGCGCTGGATTTGGGTTTGGCAAACGGTCGAATGGCAGGTGAAATGATTGAGAATCAAGCGGGCTTGCGGGGCATGGAATGTGCTCCGCCAGAATCGCTCGTGGAATGGACGTATGAAAAGAATTGGGCGGAGTTTTTGGAACGCGTTGTGGATTTTTGGGTTGGCTTCCGTCTGCGCGGGGGGGGAGTTGCGGGCGCAACGAATCGATCCCGGGGTCGACGTGTCCCCACCCCAGACCGAGGTTTCGGTGCAGACGTTGAAGGCGGAAGCGTCCGAGTGGGGTGATTTTCGATCGCGCGTGTTCAGTTTCAGGTTTGAGCGCACGGCTCCGATGGATTTCGATTTGCCCGTTTTTTTCTCGTTTAAAGGTGGCACAGCCACGCAAGGCGTCGACTTCCGCGAGTTGCCTTGGTCCATCGTGATCCCCGCAGGCCAAGCCTCGGCGGAACTGCTGGTCGAGGCGGTGAATGACAGCGCGGTGGAGGGTGACGAATGGGCCGTATTGACGGTGGAACCTCCGGCGTGCGTGTTGATTTTCCCGCCGCCCCGCGAATGTTATCGAGTGGGAGAACGTTCGGTGGCGAAAGCGTTGATTCGTGATGATGATGGCGTTTCCGAAATCTCCGTGGTCTCCATCGAGGCCACGCTGCCGGAAACGCGCGAGCTCTGCGCGGAAGGGGTGCCTTGCACGAAAGAGTTGGTGTTGCCCGGGGTGTTCACCGTGGCGCGGACCGGATCCACGGCGGAAGAGTTGGAGGTGTTTTTGGTTTATTCCGGAACGGCCTCGCCCGGGGTCGATTATGAGGAACTCCGAAAGTCGGTTGTTTTCGGACGCGGACAGAAGTCCGTTGAATTGCGGGTGCTGGGGCTGGGAGACTACTGGCGGGAAGAAAATGAAACGGTGGTGGCCACGCTCACCGAGGCTGCGGTTGCGGTTGACACGACCCGGAAAGACGGGGGCGCGTACCGGATCGATCCGCAAAAGAGTTCCGCGAAGATCGTGATTCGGGACCGGCCAGCTCCCTTGTCGACGAGCATTCGGATTACGGATCCCGCGGCGGGCACGATCATTGCGCAGGGACATGCGATGGTACTACGGGCGATCGCCGTGGACACGCGCGGAGGGATCACGCGTCTGGAGTTTTACTCTGGCGATCAGAAGATCGGAGAATCCGAGATTTTCTTCATTCAACCTCCCGAGCCGGGCCAGCCGATTCTCCATGAAGTGGTGTGGAAGGACGCGCCGGCGGGCGATCACGTGTTGACGGCTCGAGGGGTCGATGCGACGGGCGCCGCAGTCGTTTCGGAAAAAGTGCGGGTCCAGGTGCGTTCCGGTTTCCTAGAAATGCCTGTGGTGTCGTTGCGTGTCCTGGAGTCCGAAACTTCGGAGCTTGCCCCTTGGATTCGAGTGAAGCCGGCCGTGGTCGAGTTGAGCCGGACCGGTGCGACGTCCGAAGCGTTGCGGGTGTGGATGGAGTTCAGCGGCACGGCGACCTATGGAAAAGACTACGAGGCGTTATCGCAATGGGTGGCGTTTCCCGCCGGGTCGAACACCGTGCAGCTCGTGATCTTCGGGACTGACGACGATCTAGAAGCGAGACGGTGGTACTGAGACTGAGCGAACCGCCCACCGACGCGCTGCCCATGTATCGGGTGGATCCTGATCGATACTTGGGCCGGATCATCATTTATGACAGTGACGGTGGCCTGACAACACCGCTGGTATCGGTGAAGCCCACGCAGCCTTCGACCTCCGAGCCGTGTCCGGTGTGTCTGGTGTTGCCGGGAGTATTCACGGTGACTCGAACGGGGGCGATCGACCGGGCGTTGACGGTGTTTTTCACGGTTTCGGGCAGTGCTCAGAATGGCATCGATTACGAGAGAATCTCCGGGCCGGTCACGGTCCCGTCGGGCAAGGCGTCGGTGGAGATTCCGGTCCTGGCCAAACTCGACGAGCTGGCGGAACCCATCGAGTCGGTGGTGCTGGAGTTGGTGATGTCCCCCACCGCGGGCCCGATCGATCCGTATCTCATCGATCCGTATGCATCCGCCGCCAAAATCGCGATTCACGATCGCGCCGATCGTCCGGGCAAAGCTTTTGTCGCCATCGTGGCCCCGAAGTCCGGGGAGCGCGTGATCCTTCCCGCGAAGGTGCCCTTGGTGGCGACCACCGTGGATTCCATGGGGGCCATGACCCGGTTGGAGTGGTTTGCCCAGGGCGAGAAGATTGGAACATCCGAAGTGTTTTTCATTCGGCCACCGGATCCAGGAATGCCGATTACGCATGAGCTTTATTGGGCTCCTTCGAAGCCTGGCAGCTACAAGTTGACGGCGGTAGGTGCTGATTCAACGGGGGTGAAAGTGGAGTCGGAATCGGTGCTTCTGGAGGTCGTGGAGGGCGGGAGCGTCGATCCCGTGAAGCAAGTGGTGGTGGAGGTGGTTCAAAGCGACGGATTGGCGATGGAGACGGGAGCGGATGGCAAACCGGACGCGGGCGTGCTCAAGGTGCGTCGAGTGGCGGGTCCCACCGACATCGAGGTGCGGGTGAACTATGAAGTCACGGGATCGGCGACACCGGGTGTGGATTATGTGGCCTTGGCAGGGCACGAAGGTCATCTTGTCGGGATAAGTGATCGGCGAGTTGGCCCGCCATCGCGCTCTCGGCCCGGTAGCGGACTTGTTCCATCGACGGGCATCGCGCCAGCGCCAGCAACCCTAGGAATAGAAAGATCGCCTCCAGTGGATAATACCCCGACGGCAGCGTGTAATGCTCACGCGTATGTCGCAACAGTCCCTCCGACAGCAGCGCAGGCAAGGCCAGCAGGACTCCCCCGTTGGCGACATCATCGGCGGCGGCAAACTCCAAG
>VHDF01000120.1 GCA_016871495.1 Verrucomicrobiota bacterium
CTCAGGATTTCCCACTCTTCTGGCAAGGCGTCGTTAGGCATGCGCCAAACGTTACCAGCGTAGTCCGGTAAGGACAAGTCATTAGGTTAATGCTTATGGGACACCGGGCCTACAAACACGGAGGCAGTCGCGATGGTAGGCCGCGTGCCCTCACGCGGCGCACTGTCGCGGATTCAAGCTCAGTATGAAATATCCGGGCTGGTCCACCCGCCGTGGACCCAGCTTTTCCCAACAACCCTTCGCTCAGACTTCCCGCAACCCGCTCGCAACGGGCAGCCGCGCGGCACGAATGGCCGGAAAGAACCCGCCCACCATTCCGATCGCCGAAGCCAATGCCATCGCCTGCACCAGCAATGAGGGGGTTACTCGAAAGGCAAAAGTCACCTGGCTGAAGCTCTGCCAGTTCATCGTCGCGGCCGTGAACCCATCGAAAACGGCAAAAGCGGCCCCGGCCCCGACCAATCCCCCCACCCCGGCCAGCACCATCGATTCCAGCAGCAGCGAAGCCACCACCGGACCCGCGCCGAATCCCAAGGCGCGCAGCGTAGCAATCTCCCGGGTCCGCGCGGCCACCGCGCTGTACATCGTGTTCAACGCCCCAAAAATCGCGCCTAATGCCATCAGCCCCGCAATGGAATAACCGAGTCCGCGAATCAGCGTGGTCAAGGCGGTGGATTGCTCGGCATAGTATTCGGACTGCCGGACCACCTTCACCGTCAGGCCGGGGTTGGTCGTCAACGCGTCTTTGAATGTCTGGAAGGAATCCGGTGAACTCAATTTGGCGTAGACGGATTGCCAGGAGGCGCCGCGTTGATAAGCGGCTTGAAGAACCGCCGCGTCCGCCCAGATTTCCGATTCATCGATGCCGCCTCCCGTGGTGAAAATCCCCGCCACTTCCCACTCGTTGGCACCCACCTTGATTTTCTTCCCCAAATCCAATCCCTCAAACTCCCTCGCCGCCCCCTCCCCAACGACGATCTCATTGCGACCCGGCTCAAACTTGCGTCCAGACACGATTCGAAAATCCTTCCGGATCGAATACGCGGCGCCTTCCACTCCTCGCAAAGGCACATTGGCATCCGATCCCGTCGATCGCTTCGGCAGATTGATGATCACAAACAGCTCGGGCGAGGCCAGCACGCCGGCATCGCTCCTCGCCAGCCCCGGCGCATCCATGATCAAACGCGTCTCTTCCCGGCCGAATCCGCTCGTCATCTCCGAATCCGCCCCGGCGCGCAGCACCAGGACGGTGTCGGGTGAGCCGGACACGGTCATGGTTCGTTTGAAGCCTTCGCCAATCGACAACACGCCGACGAAAACCACCACCACGCCCATGATGCCGAAGGCGGCGGCAGAGGCGGCGCCCTTGCGCTCCGGCAAAGAGCGCAGATTGAAAAGCGTGACCGCGGCGATCTGGCGAAATGCGTTGAACAAGCTCGTCATACACCCTCCTCAAGCGCCTCGTCGCAATGCGGTGGCGATCTCCAGTCGCATCGCCTGCCAGGCGGGCGCCAGGCCCGCCACCAAGCCCAAACCCACCGCCAAAGCCACCCCGATCACCATGTCCCGCCCGGGGATGTAAAAGACAGGAAGCAGTCCGGGCGCGGGATTGCCCCCCGAAGTGGCCAGCCACGCCAGACCGAGCCCCAAAAGTCCACCCCCGCTCGCAATCAGAAACGATTCAGCCAGCACCAACCCCATCACCAGCGTGTTGGTGAACCCCATGGCCTTCAAGACGCCGATCTCCTCGGTCCGCTCCCGCACGGCCTGCGCCATGGTGTTGCCCGCCACAAGCAGGATCGTGAAATAAACCGCACTGACCACCGCGATCAAAATCGCGCCAATGTTTCCAATCTGAGAGGCGAATCCCTGCGCGAAAACGCCTTCCGGCTCGGTCTTTGTTTCCGCCGGGGAATTGGCAAATTCCTCGTCCACTTTCCGCGCCACCTCCGCCGCCTGATTGGGATCCTTGATGCGCAAGGTATACCAGCCGACCTGGCCCTTCCCCTCGCGCCGCGCCTCGTCAAAAAAATCATACCGAAAGAAAAACTGGGTCGTATCCGTGCTCCGCTTGCCGGCCTCAAAAATGCCAACCACATCGAACTCCCAGTTGGGCTGCGTCCCCGCACCACCCCAGATCGGGGAAAACAACGGCACCCGATCCCCTACCTTCCACTTGAACCGATCGGCCGTCGTCCGGCCCACGATCGCTCCCGTCCGGGTCTTCTTCCACGCCTCAATTTCGGACGGCTCCAGCCCATACTCGGGATACATCTCCAAGAACTCGTCCGGATTCACCGGCATGACCGGAAAGAAATTCTTGGCATCCTGATAAATGCCGCCGAACCAGGTTTGATGCACCGCCGCCGCCACGCCAGGCACCCGTTCCATGCGGGCCTCGTAACTCTGCGGCAGAAGTTGGATGATCGAGATCTTGTGCCGGACGATCAACCGGTCTGCCCCCGCCATGCTCACGCCCGCCGTAAGGGCTTCCTTGATGGCGCACAAGAGCCCGTACAACAAGAACGCCACCAGCACGGACATCAAGGTCAGCACCGTGCGCAGTTTCTTGCGCTTCAAATTGCTCCAGGTGAGATGAAGAAATTTCATTCAGGCCGCTCATCCGACAGCCGTCCTTTGTCCAGATAGACCGTGCGCTTGGCCCTCGCGGAGGCATGGGGATCGTGAGTCACCATCACAATCGTCTTGCCCTGCTCGCGATTCAACGCCTGCAGCAGCGAGAGAATCTCATCCCCGGATTTCCGGTCCAAATCCCCGGTCGGCTCATCGCACAACAGCAACGTCGGGTCGGTCACAATGGCGCGGGCAATCCCGACCCGCTGCTGTTCGCCGCCTGACAAAGTCCGCGGGTAATGCTTCATCCGGTGCGAAAGGCCGACCACGCCCAATGCCGTTTCCACATGCTTTCGGCGCTCCGCCCCGCTCAGATGGGTCAACAACAAGGGCAGCTCCACGTTCTTCTCCGCCGACAAGACCGGCAGGAGATTGTAAAACTGGAACACAAACCCGACATGCCGCGCCCGCCATGCGGCCAACTCCCTGTCGCTCTTGCCCTCAATCCGTTCGCCCCCGATTTCCACGATTCCCGAACTGGGCCGGTCCAAACCCCCGATCAAATTCAGCAGCGTGGATTTTCCGGATCCGGAAGGCCCCATCAACGCCAGAAAATCTCCTCGCGGGACTTCCAGGCTCAATCCAGAGAGCACGTGGATCTCCTCGGATCCCCTGCGAAAGGTCTTCTCCACGTCGCGGACCCGGACCCAAGGTAATGGCGCTTCGCTCATTTGCTTTTTTCCCTCACGGCCCCGCCATCTTGCAGCTTTTCCGCGCCCGACACCACAACTTGCTCACCTGCGTTCAATCCCGCCTGGACCATGACCGTGTCGCCCTCCGTCCGTTCCACCTGCACCGCGCGGCGCTCCGCCTTCCCAGCCCGCGTCACCCATACCACTTCCCGCCCGCCCTCCGAACGGACGGACCCACGCGGAATCGCCATGAGCGAACGCCCCGCGAGAGGCGTCGAGGCGGGCGCCACATCCGCCACATTCTCGCGAAAAGCCACCTTCACTCCCATCTGCGGCAGGATGCGAGGATCCAGTTGCTCGAAAGCAACCCTCACCCGCACGGTTGCCTTTTGCCGGTCCGCCGTCGGAATGATCGCGATCACCTTCGAGGGAATCTTCCAGTCCTGATAAGAATCCAGGGTGGCTTCCACCGGCTGTCCCGGTCGCACGCGGTTGATGTAACTCTCATTCACGTCCACCTCGATCTCCAAGGATCCCATGTCGACCAGGGTGCAGATGCCCGTGCGCGTGAAGCCTCCGCCGGCCGACACGGGCGAAATCATTTCCCCTGGCTGGGCGTTCTTGCTGGTGACGATACCCGCAAAGGGGGCTCGAATCACCGTGTCCTCCAGGTGCTGTTTCCACACGGCCACCTCACGCTCGACCACCTCCGCGTCGGCCTTCTGCTTTTCCAATCGTGCCGCGAGGGATTGGGACTCCGCGTGGGCGCGGTCGAGTTCGGCTTCTGAAGCGATGTTGCGTTGGGAAAGTTCTTTGACCCGGCGCCACTCTTTGCGGGCGTCGGCCAGGCGCACTTCTGTCTCCGCCAGTTGCGCCCGGGAAGCCGCCCACTGGGCTTCAGCCAGCTTGAAACTGGCCTCGACGTTCGACGCATCCAAACGCGCCAACACCTGGCCCGACTCCACCCGCATCCCCTCTTCAATCATCACTTCCACCACCTTGCCGGTCACCTTCGAGGAGACAGTCGCTTCCCGCCGCGGCGTCACGTAACCCGACGCATTGAGCAGGGTTCTCGCCGCGCTGGCCCTCTCCAGGGCCACCGGACGAACTGCCACCGTCTCCACCTCAACGCCTTTGGGTCTGCCCCAAATCCACCACGCGACGCCTGCTCCCAGGAGCAGTAGAACCAGTCCCCAGGCCAGGACACCGCCGGCTCCAGAACGAGCCTTGTCGCGACGGTCAATGCGAAGCCCTTCGATGTCGGGCTTTTCCGAAATCCCCATAAATTGCGGTTCAGCAAACCGATTCGCCTCGTGTCGGTCAAGCGCGGCAGAGTATTTCGATGGAATCGAGAATCAGGCTGGCAGTCTCCGCCGCGCCCCGCGTAGCCTCTCCCGCGTTCGGGGGGGGCCGCCTGAGCCGTCTGGATTGGATCGGAAGGCCGCTCCCCGCCATCACATCGCCCGCATGATTGCCCGGTTCGCCAGTTTTTACTTGTCGCTAGTCTGGATCGCCACATTGCCCTCGGGCTGCAAACCGGCGAACTCGGCGCCCCCCAAACGCCCGCCCACCCAGGTCATCGCCATCCCCGCCGCCACCCTCCCGGTGTTCGAAAGTATTTCCCTCGTCGGCTCACTCGTGCCCAATGAAATGGTGGATGTGAAGTCCGAGATCGAAGGCACCGTCGAGGCCGTCGGATTCCAAGAAGGCCAACCTGTCGAGAAAGGCAGCCTGCTGGTCAAGCTGGATGAGACCAAGCTGAGCGCCTCCCTGGCCGAGGCGGAAGCGAACTTCAAGCTGAGCCGGACCACGTTCACGCGCAACGAGGAGTTGCTCCGCGGCAAGCTCATTTCCCAACAAGAATTCGACCAAGCCGCGGCTCAATTTTATCAAAACGAAGCGACCGTCGAGCTTCGGCGGCGGTTGCTCAAGGACGCCCGTATCCTGGCGCCCTTCAACGGCATCGCCGGCGCAAGACTGATCAGCCCCGGCCAGGTCATCAGCCGGAACACCCCCCTCACCAGCCTGGTCGATCTCGACCCCATCAAGGTCGAACTCAACGTCCCGGAACGGTTCATGGGCAAACTTCAGACCGGGCAAGCCATCGCGGTTCGCGTCGCCGCTTTTCCCGGACGCCAATTCAGAGGTGCCGTGTTTTATGTCTCCCCTTACGTGGATCCTTCGACTCGCACCGCGCTCGTCAAAGCCTCGATCCCCAACCCTTCCCACCAACTGAAACCGGGCATGTTCGCGAATCTTGATCTCACCCTCGAGGCCCGTGCCCAAGCCGTGGTCATTCCCGAGTCCGCCATCGCCCAAACGCTCGACCATGATCGTGCCACCATCTTCGTCGTGGGCGCCTCCCAAATCGCGCAGATCCGCCCCGTCCAACTCGGCGTGCGCATGCCCGGCCAAGTCGAAATCAAACACGGCGTGTCGGCCCGGGAAATGGTGATTGTTGAAGGGGTCCAGAAGATCGGACCCGGCTCGCCGGTCGTGCTCGCTCCCGAAAAGGACGCCGCACCTTACCTGCCCAAACCCAACGCCTCCCCGGAGGGTTAAAGGATTTTCCTCCCTCCCCCAGGGCCGATCCCATGGAACTACCGCAAATCAGCATCCGGCGTCCCATCCTGACGTCCATGCTGAGCCTTTGCCTCATCCTCTTCGGCCTGATCGGGCTGGATCGGCTGCCCGTGCGGGAACTGCCCGACATCGACCCGCCCATTGTCAGCGTCAGCACGGTGTATCCCGGTGCCAACGCCTCCGTGGTCGAGACGGAGGTGACCGAACGGCTGGAGGAAGCCGTCAACAACATCGAAGGGATCAAGACGCTCACCAGCCAGAGCCGGGAACAGGTGAGCAACATCACGATCGAGTTCGATTTCTCACGGGACATCGACCTGGCCGCGCAGGACGTGCGCGATCGGGTGTCCCGGGTCCGCGACCGGCTGCCCCTCACCGTGCGCGAGTCCATCATCGCCAAACAGGATGCCGACGCGCGTCCCGCCATTTGGATCGCCATGAACAGCGACCGGTTCTCGCCGCTGGAGTTGACCGGGCTTGCCGAGCGCCAAATCAAGAACCGGTTCCAAACCGTCAAGGGCGTGTCCTCCGTATTCATCGGCGGTGAGAAACGATTCGCCATCCGGCTCTGGCTCGATTCCGAAAAAATGGCCGCCCGCCAGATCACGGTCCTCGACGTCCAACGCGCCCTGCGCGAGCAAAACGTCGAACTGCCCAGCGGGCGCATCGAAAACCTCGACCGTGAAATGACGGTGCAAACCCGCGGCGAATTGAAGACCGCGGAGGAATTCAACCAGCTCGTCGTCAAGAACGACCAGGTCCGCCTCGTCCGGCTCCGCGACATCGGACGCGCCGAGCCCGGCGTCGAGAATCTACGCACGATCGCGCGAGCCAATGGCAAACCCTGCGTCTTCATCGGCATCGTCAAACAATCCAAGGCCAACTTGATCGAAGTCGCCAACGGCGTGAAAGCCGAACTCGAACTTCTCCGGCCTGGACTTCCCGCCTCCATCGACATCTACGTCGCTTATGACGAGTCGATTTATGTGTCCGCCGCGATCAAGGAGGTGTGGAGCACGCTGGCCATCGCTTTCCTGCTCGTCGTGCTCATCATCTTCGTCTTCCTCCGCAACCTGAGGGCCACACTCATTCCCGTCGCCGCCATCCCGGTCTCCATCATCGCCACCTTCGCCGTGCTCTACTGGATGGGATACTCGATCAATATCCTGACCATGCTCGCCTTCGTCCTCGCCATCGGCGTGGTCGTGGACGACGCCATCGTGGTGCTGGAAAACATTTACCGTCACATCGAAGCCGGGCTTCCTCCGCGGGAAGCCGCCTCGAAAGCGATGAAGGAAATCTCCTTCGCCATCCTCGCGATCACCATCGCTCTGGTGGCGGTCTTTTCCCCGCTCGCGTTCCAGCGCAGCAGCACCGGCCAGCTCTTTTCCGAGTTCGCCGTCGCCATGGTCGGATCCGTCCTCATCTCCGCATTTGTGGCCCTTTCCCTGTCCCCCATGATGGCCTCGCGGATGCTCAAACCCGTCCGTCACGAGAAAGCTTCCGGACTGTTCGGCCTCTTTGAAACCGGGCTCGACGCCATCAACCGTCTCTACCGGCTGGGACTCGAATGGTCCCTCCGTCATCGAGGACTCGTCTCGCTGCTCGGCCTCGGCACCCTCACCCTGATGGTGTTGTCCTACCGGGTTCTCGAGAAAGAGTTTCTACCCGAAGAGGACAAAGGCCGTTTGATCGCCTTTTTCATCGCCCCCGAAGGCGCCACCAGCGAGTACACCGACCGCATGATGAGGGAAATGGAGGGCATCCTCGCGAAAACACCCGAAGTCCAGGCCTTCGGCGGCGTCGTCGGATTCGCCACCTCCGGCCCCGGCCAGGCCAATAGCGGGATCATCTTCGTCCGACTCAAGGATGAGCGCGACCGTTCGGTCCAGCAGATCGTCAACGGCCCCGCCGGTTTGCGCGCCGCGTTCTTCAACCAAGTCGAGGGCGCCATCGCCCTGCCCCAAATTCCGAAGGCTCTCGAACGGAGCTTCGGCGCTCCGTTCCAGTTGGTGATCCAGTCCGATGACCTCACCGCCCTCAATCAGTATGCGCAGAAGCTTTCGGGCGTGCTCATGCAAAGCGGCTTCTTGATGAATGTCCGCTCCTCGTTCGAAATCAACAAACCCGAATTGCGCCTGAGCATCGACCGCAACCGCGCTGCCGCGCTCGGCGTTTCCATCGAGGATGTCTCGCGCACGCTGCAAATCCTCTTCGGCGGTCTCGACCTCAGCCGGATCAAGATGGACGGCAAGGAGTATCAGGTCATCGTTCAACTCGAGCGGTTGTCGCGCTTGCGTCCCGAAGATCTTGACCGGCTCTACGTCCGCAACGACTCCGGGAAATTGATCCAGATGAGCACGTTGGTCAGTCGCGAGGCCGGCGCCTCTCCCAATGCCATCGAGCACTACAACCGCCAGAGAAGCGCCACGATTTCCGGATCGCCGGTCGGCATTCCCATGGGCACCGCCCTCGCCCGGGCCGAACAGATCCTCTCCACGAATCTTCCCAGCGGTTTCCGTTACGAATGGGCAGGAGAAGCGCGCGATCTTCGGGATGCGGGTCGCGAGGTGTGGTGGGTGATTGGCCTGGCCTTGATCATCGTTTACATGGTGCTCGCGGCCCAGTTTGAGAGCCTCGTGCATCCCTTCACCGTCATGCTCGCGGTCCCCCTCGCCGCCGTCGGAGCCTTCGGACTCCTCTGGATCCTTCACCAGCTGGGAGTGATGGGGGTCATCGCGAAACTGCCGGCCATGAACATCAACTTGTTCAGCCAGATCGGCCTGGTCTTGCTTGTGGGGTTGGTCACGAAGAACTCCATTCTGCTCGTCGAATTCGCCAATCAACAAATGGCGGAAGGCCGTTCCTCCCGTGAAGCCATGCTGCAGGCCGGAATGGTCAGATTGCGCCCTATCCTCATGACCGCGTTCTCGACCGTGGCCGGCATCCTCCCGATTGCCATCGGATTCGGAGCGGGCGCGGAAAGCCGGAGACCCATGGGGATCGCCGTCGTCGGTGGCATGCTAACCAGCACCTTCCTCACCCTTTTCATCATCCCGGTCGTCTACACCCTCCTCAGCGACGCGACCCTCGCCCTTCGTCCTCGGTCCGGAACCAAGCCGTCCCCCCTCGAGCCCGTGCTGGGAAAATAAAAGCCCGCCTCAGGCAATCCGGTCATGCGCCCAGGGATACCGCGCACTAATAATGAAATCCCGCGTTTGCGTGTCGTTGGGTGGAGGCGTCATCGCGGACTCGGGATCGAACGAAGCCCCCACCTCGCGGAGCAGAGGCACCAACAAAGGATGACCGTAACCGATGCCTGGAAAATCGAGCGACAGCCGGTTGACATCCAACAGACTTGACCCCGCGGGCTGAACAAGCACCCGCCGCAGCGTGCTCAGGCGCGGCGCTTCCCGGCGCAGAAAACGAAGCAACTCCTCCTCACTCGCTCCTTGAAACACCGACAGGGTTCTCATCGCTTCAGTTCAAAAGCAGCGAACGAATCTGGCGGTAATTCTCGACCACGACCGTCGCCCTTTCCAGTTTGTCGGCCGGCAGCGAGTTGGTAATGGCGATGACCTGCATGCCGGCCGCCAAAGCCCCCTCCACGCCCGCCGCCGAATCCTCAATGACGCAGCAACTTTCAGGAGCCACTCCCAACCCCCGCGCCGCGTGCAAAAAAACGTCCGGAGCGGGTTTGTTTTTTTCCACGTCCTCCACGCTGGAGACGACCGGAAAAAAGCGACGCAAATCCTGAATCCTCAGCACCTCGGAGATCACGGGATGATAGGATCCCGAAGCCACCGCCAGCGGGTAACTCCCCGCCGCGTCACGAACCAAATCGGGAATGTCCGGGAACAAGGGCTCGTCCCTTCGGAGAATTTCGAGAAAGACCTTCTGCTTCCACGCGCACAGGAAATCGAAACTCTGCGGAGGCTGGTGCCGGTCCATGAACGCCCGCCAGAGCGCGGCATCCGACTTACCGTAGTAGTCCGGGAAATGGATGCCATGCCGATCCCCATACCCCATCTCGTCGAAAATCTTCAGAAACGCCTGCTCGTGCCGGGGCTCGCTGTCCACCAACACACCGTCCATGTCGAAGATGATCGCCTGTACGGCTCTCTTGAAGAATGTTTTCACATGAAAGTTCCGGGATGCACGCGTTCCACAAGATGGATTAAATTACCCTCGGGATCGCGAAAAAAGAGCACTCGCCCTCCCCCGCCCGCCGCTTTGACGGGATCGGGAAAGGTAACGCCTCGGGATAAGAGCTCGGCCTGGCAGACTTCCAACGACTCCACCCGCAGCGCCAAGTGACGCCAGCCTGGAATCGAATTGGGAGCCGAAACCGGTGGCGCCGCTTCGGCGGGATAGATCTCGATCAGGAAGTCGTTCCCCAAACGCAGCAAGCACGCCGGGGGTTCCTGGCCGTTGTTCCAAACCACGGTGGCGTCCAATACGGCTTGATACCACCGGGCCAGAACCGCCGGCTGCCGGGCCGCCAGTCCGAAGTGTTCGGGCTGATATTGCGAGGAAGCCATGCCTACGGACGGGTTCCACCCAAACTCAAAATGCGGCTGAAGGAAGGAGCCGAGACCGGCATCACGGAGAGACGCGTATGCCGAACCAATAGTAAATCGGCCAGGTCGGGATCGGATTTGATTTGGGACAACGTCACGCGTTGAACGAGCGGTTTGACCGCCTTCAATTCCACCGCGGACCAATCGCCTTCCTGGGCGGTCGGATCGGGAAACGGCGCCTTCGAAACGCGTGCCAATCCGACAACAGCTTTGTCCCCTCCGCTGTGGTAAATCAAAACCGGGTCCCCTTTCGCCATCGCGCGCAGATAATTGCGGGCTTGGTAATTACGAACACCTGTCCAGGCGGTGCGCCCGTCTTCGACCAAGTCATCCCACGAGTAGGTTTCGGGTTCCTGTTTGACCAGCCAATGGTTCACGGCGGGGGAGTGTGAGGGATTCGATCGCACTCGTCACGAGGGAAGATTCTGCCCTCGAATGGCGCGGTGCCTACAGATGTTGTCGGTGATCGGGTTGTCGTGGTCACGCAGACAGCCTTGTCTGCTGTAGCGCAAGCTGCCCAGCCTGCGGGGCGACGAAGGGAACGAGGCGCGTGGAGAGCATGGAAGGGCCTCGTCCTTCACCCCCCGGGCCGACGGGCCGTCGGCGATACGGCAGGCTGGGCAGCCTGCGCCACAGGACACACAACTGATACGGTTTCCAAAGTCATCCATCCGCGGGCGAGGAGAGCCAGGAACGGCTTCGGGATGCACGGCTCGTCATTCCGTGTATCCCGATGTTGTTGGTAGGGCGGGCCTGTCCCAGCCCGCCGCCCACGGGATGCAAAACATCATGCTCCGGCGGCGCGCCGGGACGGACGCGCCCTACCTGCATCACCGGCAACATCGGGATG